>JACQTG010000240.1 GCA_016210895.1 Acidobacteriota bacterium | reverse complement strand
GGCGGCTGGCTCGCGGCTCGCGCCCTGCGGCGCTTTTGCCTGACATCTTCAAGGGCATTCCCTGGGGAACAGCCAAAACCTTTTCTCGGACTCTCGCACACCTGCGCCGCGCTCAGGCTCCGACGCCGGCTACAGACGAACCGCATTCGCGCCGCCTGCGCTACCGTGTCCTGCCACTTTGGTATGACGTCGACCGGCCCGTTGACTTGATTCGGCTCGGGCACGAGATCACCCACACGCATCCTGCATACTTGAAACCGTTGCGGATTTATTTCGGGTGTTAGGAAGCACGGAGCCAGCCGCCCCCGAGCACCAGGTCGTCCTGATAGAACACAGCCGCTTGGCCTGGCGTGATGGCGCGTTGCGGCTCGTCGAACACGATACGCAGCCAGGAGTTTTTCCCCTCGTCCGGATACAGTGTCGCTGGCGCGGGCTCGTGCTTGTGGCGCAGCTTGACCCGTGCGCGGAGCGGCTCGCCTGGAGGCGGGATCGAAACCCAGTTGACAGTAGAGACTTCGCCCGTCTGGCGATAAAGCTCTCGCTCTTCGCCGACGATGACTTGGTTTCGCGCCGTGTCGAGTGCGACGACATAGAGCGGCTTGCCGGAAGCGATGCCCAACCCGCGGCGTTGGCCAATAGTAAACCGATGCAGACCCGAGTGCGTTCCCAGGACGCGACCGTCAGTGCTTACAATCTCGCCCGCAGCGAATAGTTGCTCCTGGCCTTGCTCGGCCAGGTAGGATTCAAGAAAAAGAACGTAGTTGCCGCTGGGCACGAAGCAAATCTCCTGGCTCTCGGGCTTTTCGGCCACGGGCAGGCGGCGCTGGCGCGCGAGAGTGCGCACCTGCTCCTTGGTATAGTCACCGAGCGGGAAGAGCGTGCGGGCTAGCTGCTCCTGGGTCAGGCCAAAGAGGAAATAGGTCTGCTCCTTGCTCTTATCCAGCGCGCGCCGGAGCTCGTAGCGGCCGTTGGTGGGATTGAAGCGCACACGAGCGTAGTGGCCCGTCGCCAGCCGCGCAGCGCCAACCTGCTGCGCGGTGGTCAGCAAGTGGTCGAACTTGATGAAGTTGTTGCAGAGCGTGCAGGGGACGGGCGTCTCGCCGGCCAGGTAGCTCTCGACGAACCGCCGCACCACCGCTTCTTCGAACCTTTGCTCGAAGTTGACCACGTAGAAGGGGAAGCCGAGGAAGGCAGCTACCCGTCGGGCGTCATAGGCATCATCGAGCGAGCAGCAGCGGCCAGCGTGCACAACCGGCAATTCCTCCGTTCGGTTCAACCCAGTGGCTCCTGCCGCTGGGTTGCGCAGGCGGCGCTGGTCCCAAAGCTGCATCGTCAGCCCGATGACGGGCGCGCCGGACTCCGCTAGCAGCGCCGCGGCGGTCGAGCTGTCCACTCCACCGCTCATCGCCACCACAATCGAGTTGTTTCCATTTGTGCTCACGAACTGACCTTTAGGAGCCAAACCCACGAGCTCTGCCAGCTCCGGACAGAGTCATTGGGTGACGCTGGCGACGGGCTTCTTGTAGAGGGGCGAGAGTTCGCGCAGATGCTCGACCACGCCGGGCAGGACTTCCGCCACGTAGTCAACCTCCTCCTTCGTGGTCAGCCGCCCGAGGCTGAAGCGCAGGCTGGCGCGAGCGCGCTCGGTTGCGAGCCCGATAGCGGTCAGCACGTGCGAGGGCTCGACCGCGCCCGACGAACAAGCCGCACCGGTCGAGCAGGCAACGCCTTTGAGATCGAGGGCAATCACCAGGGCTTCGCCCTCGACGTAATCGAAATAGATGTTGGACGTGTTAGGCGTGCGGCGCGTGCGCTCGCCGTTGACGCCGGAAAACGGAACGGCGGTCAGAATCTTCTCCTCCAACTCGGTCCGCAACGCTGCCAGCCGCTTCGCTTCCTCGTCCAGGTGAGTCTGGGCAAGCTCAGCGGCCGCACCCAGGCCGACGATGCCGGCCACGTTCTACGTGCCCGGGCGGCGGTCGCGCTCGTGGTGGCCCCCGAACAGCAGCGGCCGCAGGCGCGTGCCACGGCGGATGTAGAGCGCGCCCACGCCCTTGGGGCCGTAAATCTTGTGCGCCGAGAGCGCGAGCAGGTCAACGCCCAGCCTCCGCACGTCGAGTGGCAGCTTCCCCGCCGACTGTACAGCGTCGCTGTGGAACAGAATGCCGTGCTCCCGGGCGATGCGGGCGATGTCGGCAATGGGCTGGACGGTGCCGAGCTCGTTATTGGCCTGCATGATGCTGATGAGCACCGTGTCGGGGGTGATGGCGCGGCGGACGTCCTCGGGGTCCACGACGCCGGGTGTGCCGACCGGCAGGTAAGTGACCGCCACGCCCTGGCGCTCCAGCGCCTGGCAGGTGTTGAGCACGGCGTGGTGCTCAATCTGGCTGGTGATGATGTGCTTGTGCCCGCGTTCGCTGGCCCCGATAACTCCCTGGATGGCCAGGTTGTCCGCCTCGGTGCCGCCGCTGGTGAAGACAATCTCCTTCTCGTGGGCACCGATGAGCGCTGCCACCTGTCCCCGGGCACGCTCCACCGCGGCCCGGCAGCGCTGGCCGAAGCTGTGAATCGAGCTGGCGTTGCCGAACTCGGCCTCGAGGTAGGGCAGCATCGCCGCCCGCACTTCGGGCGCGATGGGCGTGGTGGCGTTGTAGTCGATATAGACGCGTTGCATCACAGCTTCCAGAATATCCAGAAAGGCAGGATACCGGAGGGTGTCCGCAGTGTCAAACTGCCGGCCCCCAGGAACCCCTTCGTCGCTTTGTAATCCTTTCCTTGCTCTGATGATTCTCCTACCCCCCCGGGGGGTTTTTTGCATAAAATGCACTAGATGCACGAAAACACGCTACTTAGTATGCACTCGGATGCTGCCGGAAATGCTCCGAATGCCACTCCCGGATGGGATTTTTCGCCTCCACCCTCCTCATTCCCCGCCAGGCCAATTGGACAGTCTTCGCCATCGCTCTTTCGGTTTAGCCCATACGGCTCTACTTGTCCAATAACGGTGAACATGCTGAACACGGTGAGAACGATGAGAATCTTGAGAAGCCGTCCCTTTTTGGGAAGGCGGGGCTCTACCCCCGACGGCTCTGCGGGCCGCGCTTGACAACCCGCAGCCGATTCGCTAGCTTGCGCTCAACTTGACCGCGAACCTATCCGTGCAATGGCACAGAACCGCATCGTCACCCTGCTGACCGATTTCGGTGGCGCCGACTACTACGTGGGGGCGATGAAAGGCGTCATCCTGAACATCAACCCCGAGGCTACGATCATCGACATCACGCACGAGCTGATCCCGCACGACATCCTGGACGCGGCTTTCACCCTCGCCCAGACCTACCGCTACTATCCGCCCCGGACCATCCACCTGGTGGTCGTGGACCCCGGCGTGGGGACCCAGCGGCGCCCCATCCTGGCCGTCGGCGACAACCACTATTTCATCGCCCCGGACAACGGCGTGTTGAGCTTCATTTACGGCCAGCAGGAGCGCGTGGCGGTACGCGAAATTTCGGCGCACCACTATTTCCTCTCGCCCGTCAGCCAGACCTTCCACGCCCGCGACGTTTTCGCCCCCGTGGCCGCCTATCTCTCCAAGGGCTTGGAGCCAAACCAATTCGGCGAGGAAATCACCGACTTCGTCCGGCTGCAGATGCCCAAGACGCAGGCGCTCAACGCCAAGTCCTTCAAAGGCATCGTGCTCAAGGTGGACCGGTTCGGCAACGCCATCACCAATATCAGCGCCGGTGACGTTCCGGCGCTCTTCGAAGAGGCACCGCCCGCCTTCAAGCTGAAGGCGGGGCAGCAGGAAATCTCCAAGCTCGTACGAGCCTATGCCGAGGGGGCACAGAACGAAGTCTTTGCCATTCTGGGGTCCTCAGGCTATCTGGAGCTCGCCACCAACCGCGGCGGCGCGGCCAAGCTGCTCGGCGTCACCCGCGGCGCCGAAGTCATCCTCGAACTCAGCTAAAGGCGCGAAATCGCGCGCAGCGGGACCCCGCCCACCCGGAGAGCCGTACCACAAGGTCGTCAGGGCACGGCTTCAGCCGTGCCGAGAGCGTGCCAAAAAAGAATGGGGCTTCAGCCCCTGAGGGAACCAACCTCAGCGCCTAAAGCCGACTGAAAGGAGCACCTTACGTC
>JACQTG010000244.1 GCA_016210895.1 Acidobacteriota bacterium | reverse complement strand
TCAGCCGTGCCGGAAAAGATGCTGCGCGAAGCGCTCCCTTGGAAGGGGTCTGGGGAAAACCTGCCTGGGTTTCCCCAGCGGCCTACCGGCCCGCTCTGTCTGGGGGTCGACATCGGCCGCCGCCGCGACTTGACCGTGCTCTGGCTGCTCGAAGTCGAGAATGAATTTGCCCCGCCCGAGTCGCGCCTCTACTGGACCCGCGGCGTGCTCACCCTTGATCGGCAGCCCTTCGCCGTTCAGCGCCAGGCCCTCGACGCCTTACTGACCCTCCGCCTTACGGACGAAACCGAACTACGGGGAGAACCCGTACGGGTTTCCCCGCGCCGTTCGGGCTTTGCCGTACGGCGGTGCGCGGTGGACGCAACGGGAGTGGGCGCGGTGCTGGCCGAAGAGTTGCAGGCCAAATGGGGGGCGCGGGTCGAGCCGGTCGGGTTCACGCTCGGGGTGAAAGAAGACCTGGCGGTGCGGGTCAAGCGCCTGCTCGAAGAGGGCCGCCTGCGGCTGCCCTACGACCCGGCGGTGCGGGCGGCGCTGGGCTCGGTGAAGCGTATCGTGACGGCCGCCGGCCACGTCCGCTTCGACGCCGACCGCACCGACCTCACCGGCCACGCCGACCACTTCTGGGCGCTGGCCCTGGCCTTGTCGGCGGCCGAAGAGCCCGCCACGAGCGTCGAATTCATTTCTTCCGCTCTGCCCCGCCCCTTCACCCAAGCCGCCATCTTTTAGTTTGGGTAGGGCGGGGGCTTGTCCCCCGCCGCTCTGCGGGAGGGCGCAAGGCCCCCCTACCCTGTGAGCAACGAACCGTTCCAGGGATAATCCTCAGGGCTCCGCGCCAGTCCCCGCCGGACGGGGTTCATCCAGACATATTCGCATTTCTGCCGAAGCGATTCATCGCTGCGGACCTTGTGGTCGAAGAAGCTGCGTTGCCACGGCGAAGGCTGGCTGCGGCGAAGCAGCTCCAGCGCTGCTCTGCTTTTGAATTCTCGGATGAAGGACACCAATCCCTTCTCCCCCGCCGAGCAGATTACGTGTAGGTGATCAGGTAAGATGGAATAGGCAGCCAACTCAACGTGGTTCCGGACCGCCGTTTGGCGCAAAGTCTCCTGTATCAGATTACGAGTTACGCGGGCGCGCAAGAGCGCTTCTTTGCCCCGGCAGCATACGGTTATGAAATACCATGCGTTCGGTTTTCTGATAAGCGTCGGGAGGCAGGCGAATGCACTTCCGGTCGAGCCGTGACATGGAACTGCCCCCAGTTTTCATCGGCGCGCTATTCTAGCTCACAGGTTAGGGGGCTTGCTCCCGGGCGTGTTGAAAGCACAAGTGGGAGGGGACAAGCCCCTCCCCTACCTACTACTTGGCGGCGGGCGCGGGAGTGTAGCTCAGGTCAGGACGATGGCGCAGAATGTAGCTGGACGTACAGTGAATCGCCTTGTTCTGTAGCGCCCGCAGCTCTTCTGCTTCCTGCCGCCCGTAGACCTCTTCCATCATCTCCCAGATGGGCGTGGCTTGGGGCTCGAAGTCTGCCCAGTCCTTGCGCGGCAGCACTAGGACAAAGGTGGGGGTTTCTTCTCCCGCAACTCGTTCCAGCCAGAAATAGTTGCCCGGCCGGTTCGTCTTGCCAATCGCTTCGTGGACCTTCCGGACCACGTAGGCGAAGTCGGCCGACCTTCCGGGGTTCAGATGGAAGCGGATTGTCTGGGAGACAGGCAGGACCTGGCCCGGGGCGGGCGGCCGGCTAATGTCACCTCGGAAAACCGAAAACACACTCCGGACCGATTCGGTGTAGGGACCGGTATTGGCAAGGGCGTCCGCCCGGTCCGCGTCCGGTGACACACTGGGCTTGTCGAAATCGGCCCAGCGATGGCCAGCCGTAACCGTGATGAACTGCCCCACTCCGTCGCCCGCTTCGACCTGAAAGGTCGTCCACGTCCAGGTATCCTTCTGCTGGCGGTGCCAGGCGATGTGTTTCTTATAGGCCTCTTCGTATTGCAGCTCCATTCCCGCTTTCGGCTTGACCCAATACGCCCGGCTGACGTTTTGTCCTTCCTGCTGAGCCAGTGCGGGTAGGGCCAGCAAAACCAAAGACACTGCGACAAAGAAGACTCCCATCCTGCGCATGGTTACCCTCCTAATAGAAAACTCCCCGGGGAAATGCTGTTCGGCAGGCTACGCCGGAGCGCTCTGGCTGTCAATGCGGATTCATTCCAGCCGTAGCGCGTCGCCCCGGCGCACGGTGCCGCCGTGCACCACGGAAGCATACACGCCGACGTTCGCCCGGTTGTGCTGCGCGGCCGCGCGCAGGATTCCCGGGTCCTTGGGGAGATCCCCTTGCGGCAGAGTAGTCATCACGCAGCGGGGACACGGGCCGGTGACCTTCAGCCGAACGGTGTCGCCCAGAGCGAGGATTTGCCCCACCCAGTTGTTCTCCACAAAGTCCTTTTCGCCCGAAGCCAACTCCGCCACAACGTTCGCACGGAACCGCCGCACCTCAAAGCGCCCCTGCGGATAGAGCCCGCGCAGCCGGTCGAGCGTAGCGGTAGTCAGGACATGCACGACGGCGCAGTCGAAGAAGGTGCCCGCCGGCATCGCCTCGTCGGTGATCGTCTCCCGGTGGGCCAGGCCTTCAATGTCCGGCCAGTATTCCTCCAGACTGGGCGTCGCCGGCGCGCTCCGTTCCAGCTTCACCTCCCACCCCAAGAGTTTCGAGAAGACCTGATTCACGTCGGGCTGCTCGGTGGTAATCAGGGCTCCGTCCGGGAGCGTGATGCATGCGGGAGGAATTCGTTCTTGCCGGCGCGGTGGTTCAACGAAGGCCGCGCGGCAATCAAACAGCCTGGCCCACTTCCGTGGGTTCTTGGCGCTGGCGACTTTGCCCGTGGCGGAATCTACCAGCGCATAGGCGCGGTCCCCCAGCAGTCCCCGCTCGGTAAGCTCGGCGCCATTCAACTCCTCCCCCATCATGGATTTCACCGGATAGCGCCACAGCGAAACGATCGAACCGACGGTCGCCATCACTCCCCCTGGGGAAGTGGACGCGCAGCCAACGCGCCCCCACTTCCCCGCTGCGACTCTCGGGAAGGCTACTTGCCGCCGGGGACGGGAATGTAGCTCAGGTCCGCCCGCGTGCGGATGATCTCGCTTGTCTGGCTCTTGATGGTCTTATCGAACACCTTCAGGACCGCCTCGGCCTCGGCCCGCCCGAAGGCTTCCTCGAGCATCTTGGGAAACGGCTTCTCCGGAGGCGCCATGGCCGCCCAGTTCTCCTTGGGCAGCACCAGGACAAACTCCGGATGCTCGCCGCCGTTCACCAGCGTGTACCACTCGTAGTGCACCGGCCAGTTGGTCTGCAGGATGGCCTGGTGCGCCTTGGCGATGGCGTTCAGGAACTCCTCCTCCGTCCCTCCCCGCAAGCGGAAGCTCCAGATTTCCTCCATGGCTGCCGTCCCTAGCTCTTGGGGGCGCGGCCGCGACACCTTGGGGAGGAGCGCGTAGAATCGCCACTGGCCGCCTTCGGCCACGTAGGGAAGAATGTTCTGCTGGGCATCGCCCACGTCCGCCGCTTCGCTGATGTCGGGAGTGTCGAAGTCCGCCCACCGATGGCCGAACGTGCCCGCGCCGTACGAGCCGGTCCCTTCCCCGCTCACCACCGACCACACGTACCACGCCCACGTCCCCTGCTGCGCCTTGTGCCAGGCCATGTGTTTCTTCAAGCCGTCCTCCAACTGCTGGTTCATCCCGGGCTTGGCGTGGAAGAAGATGATGCGGGCGATGTTTCCCTCTTCCATCTGGGTTGCCACCGGCAGCGCCAGCAGCGCCACCGCCACCACCAGAGCAAAAACTTTCATCCTGCGCATGGTTTCCCTCCTTGGCTGACGACTGCTAGGAAGTCCCGACAGCGACGGGTATAGCCGAACCCTTCCCTGCTGTCAAGCGAGACGCCCGGAGCTGGCGCCCTTCCTTGGGCCCGAAAGCGCACGGGCATCGGCGCTTCGCTGATGCGGATTTTGCGGATTTTGCGGTTTTTGCGGTTTTCCCATGCACGATTTACGCCCCAAAAACCGCATCGTGAAAAAAATCGTCCGCAAAATCCGCAAAAACCGCAGAAACCGTAGACATCGCCCGCCGTGGTTTGTTACACCGCGCCCTGAGCTCGGAACGACTCGAGCCGAGGAACGATGGCCGAACCTCAAGCACTGCCGAAGCAACCGGTCACCGATGAGCTCGTGACCGCCGACGTCCTCTCTCGTGTCGGTACCAACCCCATCGCTTTCAGCGGCGCCGACAACCCTTCGGCCGCCTGGCGCCTGATGCTCTCCGACAGCCCTAGCGCCTATGCGCTCTATCGCGACCTCGAAGAAAAGGACGGCCAGATCAGCTCCGCCCTCGAAACCCGCAAGGAAGGCGTCCTGCGCCGCGACCGCAAAGTCGTGGCCGCTTCCGCCACCGCCGCCGACGAGCGCCGCGCTGACTTCGCCCGCGACGTGCTCGCCACCATCCCCAACTTCGAAAACATCCTCTACGAGTTGCTCGACGCTTCCGCCTACGGCTTCACCGCCGCCGAAATCCTCTGGGAGCAGCAGGGCTCGACCGTCTTCATCCGCGACCTCCGCCCCCGCCCCCAGGAGCTCTTTGCCTTCGCCGACCCCGGCCAGCCCCAGACCGGCCCCCTCCGCTTTTCCTCCCACTCCCTCAGCCCAGCGGCCACGGCCGTGGGGATTCGCGGACGCTTGCTGCCCGAGCACAAATTCTTGGTCTATTCCTTCCACCCCCGCCACGGTAACCGCCGCGGCCGCCCCCTGCTCCGCCGCGTCTTCTGGGCCTCCTGGTTCAAGCGCCAGGACCTCAAGTTCTGGCTGAAGTTCATCGAAAAGGGCACCGGCTCGGTTGTGGTCCGTTACCCGCAAGGCTCAAGCGACGCCGACAAGCAGCGCGCCCTCGAGGCCGCCGAGGCCATCAACGCCGAAACCGCCGTCGCTATTCCCGAAAATTTCCAGATTGTCAGCGAACTCCTCCAGGCTGCCCGCGCCGGCGACACCAACGTCTTCCTCGCCCTCGCCGACCAACTCTGCAACAACGAAATCGCTCGCGTCATCCTCGGCCAGACCCTCACCCAACGCGCCGCCGAGGACGGCCGCGGCTCCCGCGCCCTCGGCGAAGTCCACCAGGAAGTGCGCTTCGAAAAAATCGCCGCCGACGCCCGCGACCTGATGGCCGTCATCAACGACCAGCTCCTGCGCTGGCTGTTTCTTTTCAACTTCGGCCCCGACGTCCCCGCGCCCCGCTGGGCCGTTCAGCTCGACCCGCCCGCCGACCTCCGCCAGCGCATCGAGATTGACGAGCGCCTCGCCCGCCTGGGCGTGCCCCTGCCCCTGAGCTACGCCCAGCGCGCCTATTCCCTGCCCGCCCCTCAGCCCGGCGAGGCTCTCCTCAGCCCCGCCGCCCCGGACGCTGAAAAATGAACCTCACCAAATCCAACCTCACCGCTCCGCCTTCTGTCATCCTGAGCGAAGCGAAGGATCTCATCGTCGCAACTGCCTCCTCCCTTACCCCTTTGGCTCCTTCTCTTGACGGCGCCTGGATCGAGGTCTTCCGCGCCGGCGACTACGCCGACCGCGGCGCCTGGACCCCGGAGCAGCTCGACCACATCGCCGCCACCTACGACTCTCGCCTGCACGCCGCCCCGGTCGTCCTCGGCCATCCCGCCGACGACGCCCCCGCCTACGCCTGGGTGCGCCGCCTGCGCCGCGCCGGCCACTCGCTCTGGGCGCAGCTCGAAAAAGTGGACCCTGCCTTCGAGGCCCTTCTCCGCGCCGGCCGCTTCGCGCAGCGCTCCGTCGCCCTCTACACCCACTTCGCCCCCACCGGCGGCCCCTACCTGCGCCACTTGGGCTTTCTCGGCGCCGCTCCGCCGGCGGTCAAGGGCCTGGCCCCGGTCCGCTTCGCCGACGGGGCCAGTGTCTGCTTCGCTTTCGACACCCCATCCCTCCCGGAGGTCGCCATGCCGGAACCGAAATCGAAACTGGAAAACTTTGTGGATCACCTCCGCGCCTTCTTTACCCCCAGCATTCGCGAGGGGTTCGCTCCTGAACCCGACTCCGCCGCTCCCGCCGGCAGCGGAACCGCCGCCGACGAGTCCTGGCGCGCTTTTGCCGACCGCCTGACGCAGCTCGAGCAGCGCCTCGACGCCTTGACAGGTTCCTCCTCGGAACCTCTCACCCCGAGCGACCCCGAGCGAAAGCGAGGGGGAGCCGAGGGGCCTGCTGTTCCTCAGGTCGCGAACTTCGTCGAGTCGCTCCGCGCCCGCGGGCGCTTCCCGCCCGCCTTTGACCGCTGGGGCGTCCGCGAGTTCATGGAGCGCCTGGCCGCCCTCGATCGCACCCTGCCGAAAAAAACCTCTGTCATCCTGAGCGAAGCGAAGGATCTCAACGACGCAGAACAGCCAGCTGAAACACCCCTGCTCACTTGGTTCCAGGAATTCCTGACCAAACTCCCCGCCGTCATCGAATTCCGCGAATTGAGCGTTGGTGCATCCCACCGGTCGCTGGCCGCTGGCCGCCGCCCGCCTGTCGTCCGCTTTACCGAGCCCCGCCGCGGCATGACGGTGGACCCGGCCAGCATCGAGCTCGCCGAGCGGGCCGAAGCCCTGGCCGCCGAGCTCAACATCACCTACGCCGAAGCCCTCACCCGCCTGCGCGAGGAGGCCCGCTCCACCCCCATCACCGCTTAATTCTCGCTGCTGTCATCCCGAGCGATAGCGAGGGATCTCAAACCGAACGCATCAGCAACCAAGGAGGACATGCAATGGCAATCGGAGGCGAAATCGTTCTCACCCAAAAGGCCGAAGGAGGCGCCATCGGCGCCGACCTGGCCGTCATCCAGGGCACCGCGGCCGACCAGGTCAAGCTGCCCGCGGCCGCCGGCGACCGCGCCAAGGGCATCACCGGGCTGGCGGCCAGCGCCGCCGGCAAGGCCCTGCCGGTCATCATCCTCGGCCCGGCGGTCGGCACCGCCGCCGCCGCCATCACGGCCGGCAGCTTCGTCAAAGTGGCCGGCTCGACCGGCAAGCTGCAAGCCGTGGGCGGCGAAGGCGCTGGCACCACCATCGAGGTGGTCGGCATCGCCCTCACTTCGGCCTCGGCCGATGGCGACAAGTTCGACCTCGCCGTCGTCCCCTTCCGCTACAAAGTCTGATCCCGTCAACCAGGAGGACACCCAGCCATGGCATTCGTCAGCCCTCTCCAGGGCCACATTGATGTGGCTCTCTCGAACTTTGCCGTCAAGTTCCGCAACCCCGGCTACGTCTCCGACCAGGTCTTCACCCGCGTCCCGGTGCAGCGCCAGTCCGACAAGTACTGGAAGTTCGGCACCGAGCAGCTCCAGGCGCTGGTGGACGACCTGCGCGCCCCCGGCGCCGCCGCCCAGCGCATCGCCCAGACGCTCAGCTCCGATACCTACTTCGCCGACGACCACGCCCTCGAGCGCCTGATCACCGACGAAGAGCGGGCCAACTTCGATGCCGGCGACGTCGAACAGTGGGCCACCGAAACCCTCACCGACAAAATCCTGCTCCGCAAGGAAAAGCTCTTCGCCGCCATCGTCACCGATACCGCCCAGGTCACCCAGAACACCACCCTCTCCGGCACCGCCCAGTGGTCCGACTTCACCAACTCCAAACCCACCGAGGACATCCAGGCCGGCCAGGAGACCATCGCCAAGAACGCCGGGGTCCGCGCCAACACCCTCATCCTCGGCTTCCCGGTCTTCTCCAAGCTGCGCAACCACCCCAAGGTGGTCGAGCGCGTCCAGAACATCCGCGTCGGCATCGTCCGCGAGGAAGACCTGGCCTCTATCTTCGACGTCCAGCAGGTGCTGGTGGCCTCGGCCCTGGAAGTTGCCGCCAGCGGCGCCGTGGACTTCGTCTTCGGCAAGCACGCCGTGCTCTGCTATGTGTCGCCCACGCCCGCTTTCGGCGAGCCCAGCTTCGGCAAGAGCTTCGTCTGGGCCGGCGCCCCTGGCTCCACCAGCGGCTTCATCGTCGAAATCGGCCGCGCCACTCCCGTCAGCCGCAAGGCCGACGAGCTGGCCGTGCACTTCTACTACGACCAGAAGATCGCCGCCGTCGAAGCTGGCTACCTGATTAAGAACGCCGTCGCCTAGTCCGGCGCGGCGGCGTCCGCGGCAAACGCACACCCTGACCCTGACGTCAGTCAGGGTCAGGCTCTGGGGCGGGTTCCGCCAGCAGGCTCACTTCGATGCCAGCCGGCCAGGTGGGAAAGCCGGCTGAGCCGACCTCAGGGAGTATCAAATGCCCTACGCGACGCAAACCGATTTGCTGAACCAGCTCACGCAAGCTGAGTTGGTACAACTGACAGACGACGCCGGCTCGGGCAGTGTCGACACGGCTAAGGTGGACGCTGCTCTGAACGCCGCCTCCGCCACCATAGACGCCTACGCCGGCGCCCGCTACACCCTGCCCCTGCAAACCTCCGAGAAGGTCAAGCAGCTCTGCGTGGACCTCGCCATCTACGAGCTCGAGAAGCGTCGGCGGCGTGTCCGCGACGCCACCCTCGCCGCTCGCGACGCCGCCCTCGCCTTTCTGCGCGACCTCAGTGCCGCCCGCGCCGTCCTCGACCAGCCCGCGGGCGCCCCCGCCCAGCAGACTGAGGCTGACGTCAAGAAGACCGAGCCGGAACGTACCTTCTCCGACGAAAACCTGGAAGGCTTCTGATGATTCGTCCCCGAACAGTCAGAAAAGAACCTCACACCAGTTCACCGCTGTCTTTGGCGGGGCAGGGCTTCAGCCCTGCCGAACTCCGGGGCAGAAACTGCGTAGGGTTCTGCCGGCAGGCTCCCTTGGATGCCGGCGGGCTGGGTGGGTGGGAAACTCAACGCTCGAATTTGGGTCTGTTCTGATGCTTCGCGTGCGCATTGAATTCGATTCCGCCTCGCCGCTCCTCGCCGCCCTCGGCCGGCGCCTCGCGGACGCGGATGAACTGCTGGCTCCTGCCGTCCCCGTGGTCGCCGCCGCCATCGAACGCAACTTCGACGAGGAAGGCCGCCCCGCCCGCTGGACTCCGCTCTCGCCCCGCTACGCGCGCTTCAAGGCGCAGCGCTTCGGGCCGGGCCTGAAGATCCTCGAGCTCACCGGACGCCTCCGCCGCTTCGTTCGCACCCGCATCGAAGCCGGCGCCATCGTCGTTTCCTCCGACCTGCCCTACGCCCCTGCCCACCAGTTCGGCGTTCCGGCTCGCGGCCTGCCCGCCCGGCCTTTCCTCGTCCTCACCGAGGCGGATAAGCAAGAAGCCGCCCAAGCCATCGCCGCTTCCCTGCCGGGTACGGAGAACCAGGCACCCGGTACTTCCCCACCATGAAGCTTGCCGAGATTGAAACCGCGCTCCTCAGCACCCTCCGCACCGCCCCGGCGCTGAGCTACGTCAAAACCGTCGAGCCGGTGAGCGACCGCTCCTTCGACCTGGCCCGCGGCAACTTCGTGGTCGTCCCGCCCGCTGTGCTCAGCTTTTTTCTCTCTTCGCTGCTCCGCTCCCGCGACCTGGCCGCCCGCACCTATGACTACGCCCCTCGCTTCCTGCTCTTCGCCGTGGCCCGCAACCTCCGCGGCATCGAAGAAGAAAAAATCGGCGGCCCCGGCAGCGAATTCGGCGTTGACCGGCTCCTGCACGACCTCAAGACCACGCTCGCCGGCGCCCGGCTCAGCTTGGCGAGCGCCGGCTTCCAGCCCCTCGTCGAGCTGGCCGCTGAGGAGCTCCAGTCCTTCACCTCCGACTTCTCCGCCTACTCCCTGGAGATTCTCGTCCGCGGCAACTTCCATGTCTAACCTGCTCACAACGCGACCGTCGGTGGGACAGACATTCTTGTCTGTCCTCGCCCCCGGTTTAAGTCGCGGCTCGCGGCTCATGCTCTTTCTCGGAGGTAGCGATGTTTGAACCTCAAAGAGCCTTCGACGTCACCTGGGTCTTCTCCACCAAAAAGGAGACCACCTACGGCACCGCGCTCGCCGATGCCAACCTCTTGAAGCGCGTCGTCCTGCCCGCCGTCGAAGTCGGCAAAATCTCGAAGTCCTTCCGCAGCGACCTCGACGGCTTCGGCAAAGGCCACGAGTTCTCGACCGAGCTCGAAGAGCTCACCCGCGACCTCCGCCGCTCCACTTCCTTCGACGCCAGCTCCTTGACCTCCGCCTGGGTCTGCGCCTTCGGCATGGGCAAGGTCACCACCACCCAGCCCAACCCCGCCGGCAACCCCACCGCCTACGACCACAAGTTCACCTTCGCCGACCCCCTGGTCTCCAAGCACGCCCCCACCACCACCGTCTATGAAGAGTTCACCGCCGACCTCAAGCGCCGCTTGGTCTCGCTGGCCTGCAACGAATTCTCCCTCTCCGGCCGCGGCCGCGACCCGGTCGAACTCGCCGCCGCCTGGATCGGCAGCGGCGCGACCTCCGACGGCGCCCTCGCCGGCGGCCTCCCCGCCCTCACCCCGCAGTCGTTCCTGCTCGGCCCCGACGCCGACATCCTCCTCGGGCCCCAGGGCGCGCCCGTCTCCATCAAAGACCGCGTCCTCGACTGGTCCGTCAGCGTCACCCAGAACCTCGAAGCCGACCTCGGCTACTTCCCCGGCTCCGCCAAGTTCCGCGGCCGCCTCTGGTACGGCCCCCGCCGCGTCTCCGCCTCGCTCACTCTTTTTGCCAAGGAAGCCGACGACATCCTCACCCTGTTCTTGAACGACACCCTGCGCGAGCTGAAGATCAATCTGGTCGGCGACCAAATCGGCCCCGGACCCGAAGTCCACCGCGCCCTCATCCGCCTGCCCGCCGTCCGCCTCACCGCCGTGGACGACGCCCTCGAGGGCCGCCACCTGGTCTACCGCCTCGAAATCAGCGAAGCGGGCGTCTTCAAGCAGGCCGGCCTCGAGCCCCTCGAAATCACTGTCACCAACACCGAACCGTCCTTCCTGACTACATGAGCCACCAACCACGCACCACCGCTCCTGTGGGTCGCGGCTTCAGCCGCGACAAACCTAACCGGCAGCGCCCGGACCGGGTTCCGCCAGCACGCTCGTTTGGTTGCCGGCAGGCCGGGCAGGTGGGTAGGCGACCCAATGGCTGAAGAGACAAACAAGCCACCGTTGTTGGAACTGACTCCGCAGAAACTTGTGGTTTCCCTCCGCGTCTCCCACGCCGGCCGCGTCTACCGCGTTTGCCACCTCCTGCGCCCGCCGGCCCCCGCCGACTGGTTCGCCTACGAGGCCGCCTTGCAGCCGGCGCTCGAAGAGCTGCCGCCCGCACCCGACTCTGATGAGCCCGGCTATCGGCTGGAGATGCGCGCAGCCGACGCTGCCCTCGAGCTCTGGAGCCGCCTCGTCCTCCGCGTCGACGGCTACACGCCCCTGTCAGGGCACGACTCTAGTCGCGCCGATGATTTAGCGGCGGATGAAGGTTCCGCCGGCAGGATCGTTTCGAATCCAGCCAGCGGGGTGGGTGGGCGGCAGGACTGGCGAGAGCTCATCCCTCTCTCCCACAAGGAAGCTGCCGTACACGCTCTGACCCTGGTCGCGCCTGCCCAGCCGCTCCTGATTGACTCGCCCAACGGCCATTTCCCTCTGTTTGCCGAGGAAATCCCGGTTGTGCTCGAGGCCGCCGTTGCCGGCCTCGCCTATCCCCGCCTGGTGCACCGCTTCCGCCCGCCCTCGGTCGCCCACGAGCGCGCCTACCGGCGGCTGCTCGCCGAAACTGTTATCGTCCGCGGCAGCCGCGCCCCGCGCGCTCTCATTCCCGCCCGCCTCCCCGCTCTGGTCCGCCTCTACGACCAGCTCATCCTCGGGGTCGAGGGCTATGCCATCAACACCCAGCCTCCGGCTTCCAGGCTCGAAGTCATCCAGTCCATGGACGCCTGGCACAAGCGCGTCGCCGTCCAAGCCCTCTTCGGCGACCTGGCCCCCGAAACACCCGTAGCCGAGCCCGGGTCTCACACCCGCCCGGAGCCCGCGGCTCTTTCCGACGAGCTGCCCGGATGATTCTCGTGTCTTCTGTCGCCGCCGACCTCGCTGCGCTCGAGTCCTTTGCCTTCGCGCTCCTCGCCCGCGCC
>JACQTG010000245.1 GCA_016210895.1 Acidobacteriota bacterium | reverse complement strand
CTCGTGGCGACGAACGATTGCCACTATTTGCGGCGCGAGGACGCGCGTGCGCACGATGTGCTCTTATGCATTCAGACGGGCAAAACGATCAGCGATCCGAACCGGATGCGCTTTGGGTCCGACCAGTTTTATTTGAAGTCGTCCGATGAGATGCAGCACGTCTTTCGGAGCGTTCCGGAGGCGGTCAGGCGGACGCTGGACATTGCCGAGCGCTGCCAAGTGAATCTGGACAAGGTCGAGCATCCTTTTCCCCACTTTGAAGTCCCCACGGGGCACACGCTGGAGAGTTATTTTGAGCAGGTGACGCGGGCAGGATTTGCGCAACGTCGTGGGCAGATCGAGGCGCCGTCGCGGCAGGGGCGGCAGTACCATCCGCTCGCGGTCTATGAGGAACGCCTGACGCGCGAAATCGAGATGATCCATGCGATGCGGTTCGGCGGGTATTTCCTGATTGTGTGGGATCTGATCCGGCAGGCCCGCGAGCGGGGGATTCCCGTGGGTCCGGGACGCGGTTCGGCGGCGGGGAGCCTGGTGAGTTATGCGCTGGGGATCACCGACCTCGACCCCTTGCAGTACGGCTTGCTGTTTGAGCGCTTCCTCAATCCGGAGCGCATCTCCCTGCCCGACATCGACATTGACTTTTGCATGCGGCGGCGCGGCGAAGTGATCAACTACGTGACGGAGAAATACGGCCGGGACAACGTGGCCCAAATCATTACCTTTGGCACGTTGGCCGCCAAGGCCGCCCTGAAGGATGTGGCGCGGGCGCTCGAAGTCCCCTACGCGGAAGCCGACCGGTTGGCCAAGCTGGTGCCGCCGGTGCTAAACATCAGCCTGGCGCAGGCGCTCGAACAGTCGCCGCCCTTGCGGCAGCTTGCGGAACGTGATGCCCGCACGAAAGAAGTCATCGGCGTCGCTCAGAAGCTCGAGGGGCTGGCGCGGCACGCCTCCACACACGCGGCGGGCGTGGTGATCTCGCCGCAACCGCTCACGCGCATGGTGCCCCTCTACAAGACGAACCGGGATGAAGTCGTCACCCAGTATGCGATGGACGATCTGGAAAGGATCGGCCTGTTGAAGATGGACTTCCTTGGTCTGGCCACGCTCACGGTCGTGGACGATGCGCTGAAGCTGATCGGCGAGAATCGCGGCGTGCAGTTAGCGCTCGAGGACATCCCGCTGGATGATGCGGAGACCTACGCCTTGTTCGGGCGGGGGGCAACGAGCGGGGTGTTCCAGTTCGAGTCGCACGGGATGCGCGAGATCCTGCGGCGCTACCGGCCGTCGCGCCTGGAAGACTTGATTGCCCTGAATGCGCTCTACCGCCCCGGGCCCATCCAGGGCGGGATGATCGACGACTTCATTCAACGCAAGCACGGGCAGCGGGCCATCACCTACGAGTTGCCGGAGCTGAAGGAGATCTTGGAGGAGACCTATGGCGTCATCCTCTACCAGGAACAGGTAATGGAGATTGCCAACCGCCTGGCCGGCTTCAGTCTGGGCGAAGCCGACATCCTGCGGCGAGCGATGGGTAAGAAGAAGCGTCAAGAGATGCGGGGGCAGCGAGAGCGCTTCATCGCCGGCTGCAAGCAGAACAAGATTGCGGAGAAAAAGGCGGGCAAGGTGTTCGACCTGATGGCCGAGTTTGCCGGCTACGGGTTCAACAAGTCGCACTCGGCGGCCTACGCCTTGCTGGCCTACCACACCGCCTACTTGAAAACGCACTATCCGGTGGCGTTTATGTCGGCGCTGCTCACGGCGGAGACGGGAACCACCGAGAAGGTGGTCAAGTACATCCACGAGTGCCGGGAGATGGGGCTTACGATCCTGCCGCCGGACATCAACGAGAGCAACTGGAGCTTCACCCCGGCCGGCGGCGCCAGCCGCTTTGGGCTGGGCGCGGTGCGCAACGTCGGCTTCAACACCGTGCAGGCGATTCAGGAGGCGCGCGGGCGCTTGGGTCGCTTCAGTTCCCTCTATGAGTTTTGCGACGCCGTGGACGTGCGGGTACTGAACCGGCGCGTGCTGGAGAGTCTGATCAAAGCGGGAGCAATGGATTCGTTGGGCGCGCGCCGCGCGCAACTCTACGCCGCCATCGACACAGCGCTGGAGCGTGCTGGCCGCCAGCAACGAGAACGGGACACAGGCCAGCATGGCCTGTTTGCCGCCGGAGCCATCGCGCCGGCACCCCCTCCGCCTTTGCCCGAGGTGGAAGAGTGGCCCGAGCACGAGCGGTTGCGGTACGAGAAGGAAGTGTTAGGTTTCTTCATCACTGGGCATCCGCTGGCCCGCTACACCGACCGCTTGCAGGCGCTGGCGGCTACCTCGATCGCAGACCTGGAGACCCGGCCTGGCGGCGACGACGTCACCCTGGCGGGCATTGTGGTCAAGGTGCGGCCTATGCGCAGCAAGAAAGGAGACCGCTGGGCCATCGCCACACTCGAGGATATGACCGGCGTGGTTGACCTACTGGTGTTTCCAGAGGCGTTCGCCCGGCTGGAATCGCGGCTCTTTCCAGATGCGGCCTTGGTGGTGAAGGGAAAGATGCGGCAAGAAGAATCAGGCCTGCGCATTGCGGTCCAGGACTTGAAACCCCTGGAAGAGGCGGTGCGGCCGGCCGCGGGCCAGGTGGTAGTGCGCCTGGACCTGGCCCAGGTGAACGCGGGGATGGTGGAGCGGTTGCTGGACTTGTTTGCGCGCAAGCCCGGACCGACGGCGGTGGCGTTCGAGTTGGAGCAGGGGCGCGACTACCGCGTGCGTCTGGACCCGCGCCAGCCCCTGCGGGTCCAACCCGACGACGAGCTGTTGGGACAGTTGCGCTCGCTGTGTGGCGACGACGCTGTGTCCTTGCTACCCTAGGAAAATATTATGGCGGACCGGAACGCCACGCAGGAATTGGTGCTGCTGGAGCATCAACTCGAGCAGCTCGAGCGCGTGCCGACCAAGGGGCAGGCGGTACAGGAAGAAATCGAGCAGCTCAAGAAGCGCGTGGCCGAATTGCGCCAGGAGCTGGGCGGCGCGCGCACGGCGTGGCAGAAGGTAGAGTTGGCGCGGCATCCGCAACGCCCCTACACGCTCGACTACGTCAAGCTGCTGTTCGAAGATTTTAGCGAGATCCACGGCGATCGTGGCTACGCGGATGACCAAGCTATCGTCTGCGGTATAGCGCGCTTCCACGGTATGCCCGTTCTCGTGGTGGGCCACCAGAAGGGCCGCGACACCAAGGAGCGGCTGGCGCGCAACTTCGGCCAGCCCAAGCCGGAAGGCTACCGCAAGGCGCTGCGCGCGATGCAACTGGCGGCCAAGTTCAACCGACCGATTTTCAGCTTTGTGGACACGCAGGGCGCCTATCCCGGCATGGACGCGGAAGAGCGGGGTCAGGCGGAGGCGATTGCCCACAACTTGCGCGAAATCGCGCGCCTGCCTGTGCCCATCGTCGTGACCGTCACTGGCGAAGGCGGCAGCGGCGGCGCCCTGGCCATCGCCATTGGTGACAAGATCAATATGCTCGAGAACAGTTTCTACTCGGTGATTTCGCCTGAGGGCTGCGCTTCAATTATGTGGCGGGATGCCAGCCAGAAGGAGCTGGCGGCTGAAGCCTTGAAAATAACCGCCGATGACCTACTGACGCTGGGGCTGATTGACGAAGTCGTGCCCGAGCCCGAGGGGGGCGCGCACCTGGACTGGGAAGGGATGGCGGCGATTCTGGACGCGGTGCTGGTGCGCTCGCTCGGCGAGTTGCGCGAGCTGAGCCCGCAGGAGCTGCTCGACCACCGCTACGAAAAATTCCGCCGCATGGGCCAATTCTTCCAGGAACTGCGTGCGTGACTGAGTCACCCGCCGGCTACTGCACGGGGTGCGGGACTCCGCTCCATGTGGGCTCTCGCTTTTGTGCCCGCTGTGGGAAGGCGGTGGGGTCGGCCGGCGGGTCTCGCATGCACGGGCACGTCCAGCTCCTCGGGATTTTACTGCTGGCCTGGGGCATCGTGAGTTTCGCGCTGCACCTGTTGGGCGTGCTGGCGGCGGGCACCGTCGGGATTTTTCTTTCGAAACTCCTCGGCCTTTCGCTGTCGGAGTCGGCCGTGCTGCCAAGTGTGATCGCCGCAGTGGCGGTGATCTATTCACTGGTTTCGCTGCTGGCCATTGGCGCGGGCGTGGAGTTGCTGCAGTACCGCGACTGGGGACGGATGCTGGGCCTGGTGGCGTGCATGTTGGCTCTGGTGCGGCCGCCGTTTGGGACGCTGCTCGGGATTTACGGGCTGTGGGTTTTGCTGTCGCAGGAAGGAGAGCAGCACTACCGCCAGGAAGCGGCGCGCCGCGCAACCGTCTGACTTCTGCCTCAGCTTGTCCGGAATGATCTCGATTGTCATTCCCACCTGGAACGAAGAGTCCATGCTGGAATCGCTGCTCGCCGATCTGAACGGAGAGGAAGGCGCGGAGATTATCGTGGCCGACGGCGGCAGCACCGACCGCACACGTGAGATTGCTCGCCGCTACGCGCAAGTGGTGGAGACGGAGCGCAACCGCGGCCGACAATTGAACGCCGGGGCAGCCGCGGCGCAAGGCGATACGCTACTATTTCTCCACGCTGATGTGCGATTCCCCCGGGGAGGACTGGCGGCCCTGCGTCGGGCGCTGGCCGACCCAGACGTTATGGGGGGAACCTTTTCGCTGCAGTACACGGGTGATAGCTTGGCCAGCCGCGTCTTCACACGGGTAAACGCTTGGCGGCGGGCCTACGGGATTTTCTACGGCGATATGGGCATCTTTGTGCGGCGAGAAGTGTTCTGGCGGTTGGGGGGCTTTCGGCCACTGCCGGTGCTCGACGACTACGAGTTTGCTCGGCGGCTGGTGCGGGCAGGGAAGACCGTGTCCCTGCCGGAAAGATTGGAGGTTTCAGCCCGGCGCTGGCAACACGGTCGGCTGGTGCCGACGATGTTCTCCTGGGTCGTGATTCAAGGCCTGTACTGGTTGGGCGTGTCTCCCGAGCGTCTGGCGCGCCTCTACCCACCCGTGCGAGATCGCACCCGGCTCTCCGTCTAACCACTGAGGAAGACGGCCGCGCACAGCGCATGTGGTTGGTTCGTGTATACTCGGGACGTGCAGGAACCGAGCCCCTTTCGGCCCTTCGAGCGGCTGGTCACGATCACGATTCTGGGGAAGAAGTTCGAGGTGCCGGAGAAAAACATGCTGCTCCGGTGCTTCCAATTCTTGAGCCCTGACACGATTCCGTATGGACGGTTCTGCTGGAACCAGGAGTGCCAGACCTGCCGCGTCGCTTACCGGATTGGGGGTGAGCAGGACGAGCCGCGGGAGATTCTCACCTGCAAGGTCATCGTGCGCGAGGGGATGGAAATTACCGAGCTTTCTCCCGAACTCACCTGGAACCTCAAGAAGCCGCTCAAGCTGGACGACCGAAAGTAGTCTCGACGGCCATTGTTGCGGGGGTTGCCGATGGAGGTAATCAATTGAAATCTAACGAGTTACCCCAAACAATCCGCTACGCCGCCGTTCGAGGCGAAATTACTGCCATTCGCTGTAAAGCGGTTTTCTCCTAACCCACTCTGGCAGAAGATGTTGGCCGTAATTTGATGGCCAACTGTCGAAATCCAGAGAGAGCCGTGTCCGGACGTAGGGGAAAACTGTTTCTGGCGGACAAGCTTGGCCATCGCAGGTGAGGGTGAGATGAGCACAGCGTCGCAACCTGTATCGGGCAATTCAGGGCTGGTTCAGATTGGTTCGATGGAAGAGCTAATCCGGAAGCGTCTGGAGGTCGAACGCGCGCGTCTCGAAAAGGAGTACGGCGTCGAGCACCGCCAGGTGCATCACTTCACAAAGCCTGTCGAGCGGCCGTTTACGGCTGGGCAGCGCGGTCGCACTACGCTGCTCTTCGGCGGACTGACCTGGAAGCACGAGAAGCTCATTCACGGCGCCATCGAGGGCCTTGGCTATACCTGCGAAGTGATCCCCACGCCAGACGTCCGGGCCTTCCAGCTAGGCAAAGAGTACGGCAACAACGGCCAGTGCAACCCCACCTACTTCACCGTCGGCAACCTCGTCCAGTACCTCCAGCAACTGGAAGAGAAAGGCTTGTCGAAGCAGGAAATCACCGACCGTTACATCTTCCTCACCGCCGGCGCCTGCGGACCCTG
>JACQTG010000234.1 GCA_016210895.1 Acidobacteriota bacterium | reverse complement strand
TACGGCACTTGACCTATACGTGCCGGTGCTGACGTTTGTCTTTGGCGAGGCGCAACTCTCCGGCCGCTGTGCCCTTGTTTCCGCCCATCGGCTGCGGGAAGAGTTCTACGGGCTCCCGCCGAGCAACGATCTCTTCCACGAGCGCCTGCTGAAGGAAGCCGTACACGAGCTTGGCCATACGTTTGGCCTGCGCCACTGCACGGACTGGCGCTGCGTTATGGCCTCGACGCATGCCGTCGAGCGCCTGGACGTGAAGACCGCGGACTTTTGCCTCGCCTGCCGCCAACAGATCCGACTTGCCGCCCCGCTTCCTGCGCTCGGCTAGCCTTCCTCCCAGGCCGCGGACTCAGGCCGGCTGGAGCAGCGGAAGAATCAGAAGGTTTTCCGTCGCGATGTGTTCCTGCAGGGAGTTACTCAGCCGGCGGATTCGCTCCTGCAGGCTGAACAGGTCGTCCGGCAGCAGCTCACCGCTGGCCAGGGCTTCGAGGCTTTCCCGCACCAAGGCCAGCTCGCCGGCCAAGGTGCAGTGCTCCTCGAGCAGGCGACGCAGGAGCGGACGCACATCCTCCCGGCTTTCCAGCGGCGCGAACATTTTCTCTTCTTCCGGGATGTGTTGCTTCAGAGTTTGCTCGAGCTCCCGACAGTAGTGGCGCAGGCCGTCGAATCCGCCCAGGTCGCTGCACACCTCTCCGTAGAAGAAGAGGTGGTCGAGGCAGTCATCGAGTTTACGTAGGCGCTCCAGCAGCCATTCGTGATCGCGCTTGCAGTGCTCCAGCAACTGTTCGCGGGGCGGTGCCATTGTGTCCTCCTTCCTTCAGGCGCTAGGGCGAACCAACCGCTATGGCGCGACCTGCGGCCAGTTGGACGCTGCCGTAGGCAAAACCTTTGTCAAAGGCGGCCAGGTTCAGGGCTTCCGTGCCGGATGGCACAGATTCGGCCACGGCCCGGCGTGCCGACTCTTGGCGCAGGAGACCTGTAATCGCGGTAAAAAAGCCTACCAGGATCATGTTGAGCACGATTTTCCGGCCCAATTCTTCCGCCAGGCGCGTGGCCGGGACGCGGTAGAAACGCACCTCGGCAGCTACGTCCTCAGGTCGAACCAGATCCTCCTCGATCAGCAGCAAGCCATTTGGCCGCAGGTGTGGGGCAAACCGCCGGTAGGCTTCTTGCGAGAGCGTGGCCAGGATGTGAGGTTGACTCAGATAGGGGTAGAGAACCGGCTCGCGAGAAACAATGAGTTGCACACTACAAGCGCTACCCCGCGCCTCCGGCCCAAAGCTTTGCGTCAGCGAGACGTGGAAGTCGTCATACAGAGCCAAGCCGCGCCCGAGGGTCAACCCCGCCAGAATGACTCCCTGGCCACCGAAGCCGCCGATCTGAATCTCAACTGCGGACATAATCACCTGCACAGCCCACATAGTGAGCATCCAAGGTGCGGGCCAGTTGCTGGTTCATTAACTCGAGAAAATGCGGGCGCTCGATGTCCACAAACTTGCCCACAATGAGCGGTCCCTGAAAACTGATGCCGACATCCCGGGTGTTGGCCCCGTGCTGGGTCACACTCTGGCTCTTGTAGTACTGCATCGTTTCCAGCCCGTCGCCCAGGCGGTTGCGGCGCTGATAAAGAGTCGGGCAGGGGCTAAGCACCTCAACGAAGCTGAAACCCTTCTTGCGGAAGGCCTCGGCCATGGCGTGCGTGAGCTGGCGAACGTGGTAGGAGGTCCAGCGCGCCACATAGACGGCGCCGGCGGATTCGGCCAGGAAGGGCAGGTTGAACGGTTGCTCGAAGCAGCCGTAGGGCGTGGTTGAACTTAGGGCGCTGACGGGTGTAGTCGGCGCCAGTTGCCCGCCGGTCATGCCATAGATGAGGTTGTTCACGCAGATCACTTTCACGTCCACGTTGCGCCGCGCAGCGTGGATGAAGTGGTTGCCCCCGATACCGATCAAGTCACCGTCGCCGCTGTAGACCACAACGGTCAGGTCAGGATTGGCGAGCTTCAGCCCGGTGGCAAAGGGAATTGCGCGCCCGTGCGTGGTGTGGAAGGAGTCAAGGTTCAGATAGCCAGCCACGCGCCCGGTGCAGCCGATGCCGGAGACGACGACGACCTTGTTCAGGTCGAGCTTGGATTGCAGCAGGGCGCGCGCAAAGCAATTTACCGTGGTGCCAATCCCGCAGCCCGGACACCAGATGTGGGGCATGCGGTCGGTGCGAAGGAAGGCCTCAACTGGGTTTGCCTGGGAAAGGGAAGTCGGCGCAGTGCTCATCGTGCCACCCGTTCGGCCGGCTTGAAGGAGACAATGGCCTCCAGGATTTCTTCCGGATGGTGCACCGTTCCGCCGGCGTGGGGCACAAGCAGGGTCGGGGCGTGCCCAGCCGCCGCGCGCTCAACTTCAAGCACCATCTGCCCGTAGTTCATCTCCGGAACCACAAAGGCACGCACACGCTCAGCGAGCTCGCGAATGCGCCTCTCCGCAAACGGCCAAACAACAACCAGCCGCAACAATCCGGCTCGC
>JACQTG010000243.1 GCA_016210895.1 Acidobacteriota bacterium | reverse complement strand
CTACCGCACGGCGCTCCATCTGCTCGAAGCGCGCAAGACGGGGAAGGCCAGCTCGCCCGATCGCAACCTGACGCTGGCGCTGCGCGAACTGCTGCACTCGCTGGCCATTTTCCCCGAATCGCCTGCACGCGACGAGCTCGCCTACTGCGCCCGCGAAATCTTGCACGTCGCCCGCGACGTTCACCTCACCGTGGCCGACCGTGCCCAGCACGGCGAGTGGGCCCGCGAGTGCCATACCGGCTATCAGGGATTGAAGCTGATGAATTTTGACCAAGCGGCGCGCGCCTACGAGGAAGCTCTCGGCTTGCGCAGCGACGCCCTATTCGTTCTCCACGGCCTTGCCCTGGCCCTGGCCTGCTCGGGCCAGCCCGACGCCGCCGCCCGCACGTGGCTGCACGTACTCGACCACGACCCCGAATTCGACTTCGCCACTCTCACCCGCGTCCACCTCGCCAGCCCTACCACCCAGTAGCAGTCAGCTGAAAGCTGACTGCTACTTCTTCTTCTCGGCGGCCCAGAGGCCGAGGGAGATGGCGCGGCCGCAGAAGGGGCAGTAGTTGAGGCCGAGGTAGTCGTAGCGCCCTTCCATTCCCCCGCGCACGAAGAACTCGGTGTTGATGTCGTTCAGGATGCGCCCGTCGTCAATGCGGTGCTTGGCGGTATGGGCCACCGCACCGCGCTCCAGTGCCTCGTCCATCAGCTCGCAACACACCGTCGGCATCGTTACCCTCTCCTCCCGTTGTCCTTGAACACCCTAGTCCGAGTTCATTCGTGTGCATCCGTGGCTTCACGCTTTCTCTCCAACGCTCCCGCGAGCCACGGTGCGAGCACGGCGCGGAGCTTTTCCAGCTGGCCGCTGAAGAAGTGGTCGGCGCCCTCGACCCAGCGCAGCTCTTTGGGCTCAGCCGCGGCGGACACCGCCGCCGACACGGCGGCCGGTGAGCCATACTGGTCGCGCGTTCCCTGGACGAAAAGCTTCGGTTTCGGGCAGCGCTTGAGATAGGAAAAATCGGTCGAATCGGCCGGCAGGCCAATCCCGACGAGCAACCCGACGCGCGGGTCCCTGCAGCCGACGCGCAGTCCCACCCAGGCGCCGAAGGAAAACCCAGCGAGACACACGCGGGCTTGGGGGAAGTCCGTAGCCAGGTAGTCGAGGGCGGCGCGGACATCGTCGGCCTCGCCGCGGCCTTGGTCGTGCACGCCTTCGCTCAGGCCGGCGCCGCGAAAGTTGAAGCGCAGCACGGCCAGGCCTTGCTCGCGCAAGACGCGGGCAGCGTGGTGGACGACCTTGTTGCGCATCGTCCCGCCATGGAGCGGGTGGGGATGGCAGACGAGCCCCACCCAGTCGGTGCGCGGCTCAACGGGCGACTCCAGTTGGGCTTCGAGCTGCCCCGCCGGCCCGGGCAAGAACAGAGACTCGATCGTCCGCTTCACCACCGCTGTGCTCTCTGTGCCTCTCCGCCAGCAGGCAGGTTTCTGTGCAGGCTTCTTCTCCCCTCGAACCGCCTGTCTAATCCCGTGTGGTGGCACAGGCGTCCCGCCTGTGGGGCGAAGTCCGCTATCCTATCATTCTGAGAGAGCCGAGGTCGCAGGGGATGAACCTGCTGCTCATAGGCAGGCCCGGCGTGGGCAAGACCACGCTGGTCGAGCGGGTGGTGGAGCGGCTGCGCGCGGAAGGCTGGCGGCTGGCCGGGTTCTACACCCGCGAGATTCGCGACCGGTCGGGGGAGCGCCAAGCGTTCAAGATCATCACTCTTGACGGCGCGGTGGGCGAACTGGCGAGAGTCGGCCTGGCGAGCAGAGCCCGGGTGGGTCGCTACGGCGTCAACCTGGAGGAGTTCGAGCGCTTGGCTTTGCCCGAGCTGCGCCGGCGAGACGTTGACCTGTTGGTGGTGGACGAAATCGGCAAGATGGAGTGCGCCTCGGGGCGCTTCCGGCGCGCAGTCGAGGACGCCCTGGACGCGCCGCTGCCCGTGCTGGCCACGCTGGGGCCCGTCCAAGCGCCCTTTTTCCAGGCCCTGCGCGAGCGTCCCGACGCCGAGGTGCTGGAAGTGACGGAAAAGACACGGGCTGGGCGTGTCGAAGAGGTCGTCGAGCGGCTGCGACGCGCAAGAAGGTCCGCCGTGTGACACTCTAGTACCGTTCCAACTATTTGCAACTACCTCCGTCGAAGGATTCGCCCAAGGCTCGGCTCCAGTTTGTGACCGTTCGCTTTAGCGCGAAAGAATTGGAACGGCACTAGCCCATCTTTCCTATTGCGCCTCCTTGCCCTGGATGCTACGGTTGCCCCACCTCAATCCTCTGCTGGGGGTAACTGTCGTGGAGGATCGCCGCACCGCGCGCCGCTTTTTGATGAACCTGCCCCTGGAAATCAGGGGGGAACTCCGTACGGGCGAGACCCTGGCCGCCGAGACCCGCGACGTCAGCTTCCGCGGCCTCTACTTCGTCGCCGACCGCGACTTCGAGTCCGGCTCCACCATCGAGTTCGTCCTCACCCTGCCCAAGGAGCTCACCCTGGCCGGTGACGTCCGCATCTACTGCTCCGGCCGCATCGTCCGGGTGGAAAAACCCGAAAAGCGAGGCGGCCTGGGCGTGGCGGCGGTGATTGACCGCTACGAGTTCCTCCCCCAAAGCGCCGCCTGAGCACTGCG
>JACQTG010000248.1 GCA_016210895.1 Acidobacteriota bacterium | reverse complement strand
GCCAGAAAGACTCAGGCAGCGGAGACCGCTGCCGGCGGAAGCTCCAGTATCTCGTAAATCTTTTCCACGGCCCGCGTGGTGGCGGTGCCGGGTTTATAAAAGATGTCCGCAGCGGCCTGGCGGCGGATGTCGCTCATCCGCTCGGGGTGGGCCAGAGCGTCTTCCAGGGCCGCGGCCAGCTCCTCCGCCGTCCGCACTTTGACGCCGATCTTCTGCCCCCAGACTTCCGTATCCCAGCGCTCCTTGTTGATCTCGTACTTCTCCGGGGTGTCGAGGAAGATGATGGGGCGGTCGCGGAGCAGGAACTCGTTGGCGGCGGAGCTGAAGTCGGAGATGAGCACGTCGGCAATGGCCAGATAGGGAACGATGTCGAAGCCTTCGATGACGCGCACCTGTCCGCCAGCTGCTTTCTTGACGCGCCCCAGCCAGTTGGCGAAGGTGCGGCGGAAGTCGCGGCTCTTGTCGTGCAGCTTGATGAGCAGGTTCACCGGCATCTGGCCCAGCCGGCCGATGACGTCCACGCCTTCGCCCTCGATGGAGGAGTAGGTGCCGCTCGGGGCGTAAAGCACGACGGGTAGGGTGGGGTCAAGGGCGAGCTCCTGCTTGACGCCCGCGGTGTCGATGTGGCCGTTCACCAGCCGGTCGAGCTTCGGCATCCCAATCATCTCGATGCGCGGGTCGTCCTCGCGCAGCAGCCCTTTCTCCACGAACCGCTTCACCATGTACGGCCCGATCATGAAAAAGCGGTCGTAGTCGTGGATGGCGGGCTTGAGGAAGCAATTGGTGATGGCCACCCCGTGGAAAATCTGCACGCGCCGCCGGGCTCGGGGGGCCACGTCGAACTTGAGATAAATAGGGGAGAGCAGCAGGTCGTAGCTGCGCGGGGTCGCTCCCAGTGAGCTCACCTTCTTCCCTTTGACGGGAAACAAATCGAGAAGATGGCGCTTCAGCTGCCACCCCAAGAAGTTTGCCGACCAGAACCAGTCGAGCCGCTCATCGGCGGCCAGCCGCTCGTACACGGGCTGGAAGAAGACGAAGTGGTGCGGCAAGGCCGCGTGGAAGAGGATCCTTTTATTCCCGTTCTCGCTCATACGAACCGGCCCATTATACACCGTCCGAGGCTAGGCCGGACGGCGCAGGGCGTAGCGGGAGAGAAACACCAGGCCGGCCGCCGACCACACCAGCGCCCGCAACCGCCGCACCAGGGCTAGGCCGATTCCCCGTGCCAGCCCGAAGCCCAGGAGTTCAAAGACCACGGCAATCCCACCTTCGTCCGTCCCCACCCGCCCGGGCACGAAGAAGAACATGGCCTTGATGACCTTGGTCAGGGCTTCGAGGATGAGCAGGTCCAACCAGCCCACCCGCAGGCCCAGGGCGGCGAGGATGACGTAGGTCTCGAGCATGGCGAAGACTTGGGCCCCGCAGTCCCACAAGAAGGCAGCGCGGAAGTCCCCGGCGTGCTCGGCGTAGAACCGCAACAGCCGCTCCTCGAGCTCGGCCAGGTAACTGCGGCGGGGTTCGAGCCAGCGCCTCATTTGCCCGCGGTTCAGCCAGCCGAGAGCCGCCGAAAGGAAACGTACCTGTCGGCGCAGCAGCAGCCAGGACACCAGCAGGATACCCGCCATCAGCCCCACCACCAGCCACCCGGCGCGCTGCATATGTGCGTCCAGCGTGACCTGCAACAGCATGAGAGGCAAGCCGGTCACGATCACCAGGGCGGAGGTGAGGCCGTAGATGCCGGCTTCTATCAAGGTGTGGCCCAGGCCGATCGCGAGCGGCAGCCGCTCGCGCAGCAGCGCGGCTTTGGTGGGCTCGCCGAGCAGCGGCCCGGCCACCGTCAAGTAATTGAGCGATTCCCCGGCCAGGCGCACCTGGAAGAGTTGGGCGTAGGAGGGCGTGTCGGTTCGCCCGGCAAAGGCCCGGTGCCAGGCGGCGGTGCGGGCCAAGTAGCGGCACGCGGACACCAACAGCACAATAAGAAAAACCCAGCTCAGCTGCTGGAACTGGCGGAGGATTTCCCCCCAGCCCACGCGGTCGAGCAGAACCACGAACAGGGCCAGGCCGAGGAGCAGGAGTATCCACTCGATCTTGCGCATCGGGCTGCTGCTCACCCTCCTTCAGAAGCGGGCGGACAAACAGCCTAGACTAGTCCAGTTTCTGGCAGGGAAAAACCGGAATCTCGCCTCAATCGCTCTTGGCGGATGCGCCGGCGGTTGGCGCGGTCCCGGGCGAGCTCGGAGGGGGCCGGCCGGCAAAGCGGTAGTCGAGGGGAAGGAGCTGGCCGGGATAGGGGAACAAGGGCCGTTCGCGCACGGCCCCGGCCTGGCGGATGGCGCGGCCATCGTCGGCGAGCATCCCGAGCAGGCGGGCCAGGGTGGGGACGATGTCGAGCGTGGTGGCGGGCTCTTCGACCACGGCGCCGGTGGGCAAATGGAACTGGGGCCCGCCCCAGAGCATAAACGTGGTCCGGGTCACCTGGGGTGTCAGCCCGCCGTGGCTGCCGCCGGAGGTGTGGCTCTTTGAAGAGTAGTTCCACAGGTAGCTGCTCCACAGCAGGAAGTCGGGCCGCTGGGCGGTGTACTTCCGCCGCAGACCCCGCAGGTAGCGCTGCTTTGCCTCTTCCGAGGGGAAGCCGGTGAGCGTCTGCTGGAAGTCGGGGTTGTCCACGAAGGCGTCGCTGTGCAGGCCGGCGATGTCGGCGATGATCACGGGGGCGATGCTGTAGTGACTGTTGCAGGCGGCGCGGAGCCACTCGCCCGGGGTGTGGAACCCTTCCAGCCATAGAAAAGCGGGCTCACCGCTCTCGGCGTGGAATTCGGGGTCATAGAGCAGGCCCAGGGGGTCGAGCTCGTTCGGCGGCTCAAAAGCAAAGCGCCCGTCAGCCTCTTCCCTCAGGTGCCGGACCGGGAGGTAGCGCAGCCGGCCGTCGGTGGCCTCCAGCAGCAGCGCTTGGTCGCCCTTGTGCAGGTTATTCTCGGCGGTGGAGACGATCCAGGTGACTTGGCGCAGGGCAACCGTCGGGTCGAGCCAGCCCCGTTCCACCAGGACCGAGCGCAGCGGCCCGACCGGCAGGGCGCTGACGATCAAGTCGTTCGGGTTGGGTTCTTGGCTGGCGGGCGGGTTCGGCACCCGGTAGCCCGCGAGGAGAGAGAAATAATCCATCGGCACGCGGCGGCCGCGCGGGTCCAGGGTGGTTTCGACCCAGTTGAGGTTCTCGTCCAGCCCGAGGGTGTAGTGGGTGAGCTGGTAGATGGAGTTGCGGGGGCCGAAGTATTTCCGGGGAATGATGTGGAGAAGGTCGAGGCTGCGCTCTTCGAGCCAGGCGAGCGGGTTGTCCGCCCGGCACAGCTCCGCCAAGCGCGCCAGCACGCGCAACTGGGCGGCGTCGAGCTTGTTTTCCTCTTCGAGGCGGACAGCCGCATCACGCCAGTAGGGGTCGCGGCGGGACTTGAGCGCGGGCAGCCAGGCGCGCACGCCGTGGAAGTAGGCTTGGTAGTCGGCGAGCTCCGGCTCGAGCCAGCCCCGGATGTCGGCGAGGGTAGCCTGCAGGAGAGCGAGCAGCCGGGCGCGGCCGGGCTCGTCGAGCTTCCGCGAGCGCGCCAGGAGAAGCAGGTGCAGGCGGTTCAGGTCGTTGTTGCGCAGGTGGACTTCTGCCCGAGCGTTCCCGAAGTTGTCAATGAAGGCGGTGGTGTAGTCGTCCTCACCGAGCGGCCCCGCGCCCTTGCCGTAGGGAGAGAAGGGGCTCTCGTAGACGCGGGGGAAGTCCACCCCGGGGATGGGGGTGGAGAGGGCGCGGCCGGCGTCCTCGGTCATCACCGTGGCTACGGTGTGTCCGCCGAAGAGGCGCGTCCGAAACATCCGGGTGATCGGCCAGGCCAGGTTGATGGCCCCGGGCTCGTACTCGGAGCCGTGGTCGGACACCAGCGCCACCAGGGTTTGGTCGTGGCGCTGGCTGCGCTCCACGGCGGCGAGAATCCGCCCGATGCGCCGGTCCAGGCGCACCAAGCGATGGACGAGGTTCTCGGGGTTCGGGTCAACATGCTGCTGGTGGTCGATGGAGAAAAACAGGCTGAGGTAGTCGTACCGCTCTCCGCTCAGGAAGTCCGGCTCGAGGATCTTCTCGGCGATGTGGTTGGCGATGTAGTCTTCGTTGAAGTCGGGGTAGTCCATGCCTTCCACGCGGCGGGAGAGGTAGCGGCGAAGGATGGCCCAGGGGTCGGAGAGTTTTTCTCCGGCCAGGAAGTAGGCGTGGGCCAGCCCCGCCAGGTAGTCGCGGGGTGTGAGGCGGTAGTAGATTTGCGGGGTTTCGTAGCGGCGGAGGGGATGGAAGGCGTCGGCGAAGAGGCTGAGGCCGGCTTGGTCGAGCTCCCACAAGGCGTTGGTCTTGCGGCCGCGCCGGGTGGTGATGTCCCACAGGTCGCGGAAAGCATCAAGATGGGACCGTAGGTAGCCGGTCTGCCGGCTGAAACTCATATGGCGCTTGACCACGCTCGGCTGCCCGGTGTCAATCACCGACCAGGCCACCGACGACAGCGTCACCGTGGCCGAGAACATGTTCTCCGCCCGTACGCCCTGCTCGTAGAAGTAGCGCCGCAGGTTCGGGAGCAGGTCTTGCTGGCCCGTCTGCTGGCGGAAGAGAGCGATGGCGCGGCGCAAGCCCTCCGGGTCGGGCAAGCGCCCGAGCTTCTCCGGGTCGTTCGGGTTCATCAGCGCGTCCACGAGCAGCGGGCTCAACCCGTCTACCTTGATTTCAATGAGCCGGGGCCGCAGGGGCGGCCTGTCGTCGGGTCCAACGGCCGCGGCCGGGGCGGCTATCAGCAGCGAGGCCAGCAAGAATGCTCGGGAGGCCGGAGGGAGACGCATCCGCCTATCCTCCCCCCGCTACCCGCGGGATGTGCGCCTGCCCCAGCGCCTGGCGCAGGGCCCGGGCCAGTTCCAGGCAGGACTCGCGCCACGCGGCGCGCCAGGGCTCGGTGGCCTCGAATGGACACGGCTCCAGGGCTGCCTGCAACTCGTCCAGTTCCCGCTCGAGGCGCAGGATGTGCCGGGAGAATTCAGCGCGGAGCTCGGCGTCGTTCTCGACCGCCTGAGCTACTTCCCACAACAGCGCCAACCGGGCATCCAGCTCCGCCGGGGCGTCCGCAACGGTTTGGCAGCCGGCTCGCCGGGCCTGCTGGAGATGGGCGTGGGTATCTTCGAGAAGCTTGCGCAGGGCCTCGAGCCGCCGTTTTTCTTCCTGGCGGTGTTCTTTTTCAACGCGCACTTGCGCCTCATCTTCCCGTCTCGCCAACTGTTCCGAAAAGCCGGTCGGGGTGCTCCGCTCCCAGACTTGGCGGGTCAGAGCCAGAGTGCTCTCAAGCTCCGGCAGGGGGCGGTCGGCGGGCAAGCGCAGCTTGAGGGTGTAGAGCTTGGCATAGAGCTCCGCGAGTAGATCCTCTAGTACCCGTGGATCAATGGGGTCGTCTTGGAGGAAATAGCGGAGGGGCTCTTCGAGCCGGCCGAGTGAGCCGAAATCGCCCAGGGGCTGGGAGGCGGCGTCTTCCAGACGGACTTGTTGTTGCCAGGCGCGCAGCCGCCGGGCTAACTCCCGGCGCTGGGCCTCCGGGGCGAGACCCGGCGGAACTTTCAGGCGCTGGCTTACCTTGTGCCGGACCTCCTCCACCGTCCGGCACAGGGTCTGGTGGTCGCGGGCCCGGAGGCTTTCGTACTGGATGTGGGCCAGGCGCTCCTCGACCCCGCCGGGCTTGATCATGGGGTTCAGCACCCGCTGGTCAACTCGCTCCAGCAGCCGGGCGCGCACGGCTGGGTCGACATAGAGGTCGGACTCCAAGGCCAGCCGCAGCTCCTCGATTCCAAGGCGCGAGCTTTTGTCCACCAGGCGGGTAAAGCCTTTCTTGTTCGCCGCCCAGCTGATCACCCGATAGGGAAGCCGCTCGAAGGAGAGGGTCCCGGTGGTCAGCGACAGCCAATTCTTGAGCAGCACCATCAACTGCTGCGAGCTCTCCCGGCTGCGGGGGTTGCCCGGGGCGAAGAAGTCCACCACGATGATGGGCCGCAGGGCCAGTTTGGTCTCGAAGGTGTAGACGGCCAGCGGGATGGGCTCGTCCGGGTGCTCGCGGGCCAGGCGCTGCACCTTGGGGTGCAGGTGGGGGTTGTAGGGCAGGTCGAAGGGGTTGGCGATTCGCCACCAGCCCGGATCGGAGGTCAAGCCCAGCCGGGGGTCGTAGTAGAGCACCCCGCCGATGGGGAAGGCGGCCCTGTTTTCGGTGTAGCGGTAGATGGGCTGGTAGCGCAGGGCGTGTTCGTTGGCGGCGCTCTGCAGCCAGGAAGAGGCCTTTCCGGTTTTTACCCGCACGTCGCTCTCGTAGTTGTAGATGAGTTCCAGGGCGTCGGCATGCTCGACCCAGCGGCCGAAGAAGGACCGGTTGCGCAGGAGGTGGAAGCGCAGGTCATTAACGCTGGCCAACCAGACCGGGTTGTCTTCGCCCGCGTATTCGACGTCGAGCAGCCACTGCAGGCTGAGGTAGGTGCGCTGGAAGAGCCGCTCCCGGCGGTCCTGGCGACGCATCAGGTGGGCGCGGAAGAGGAACTGCGCCGGGTTCATCACCCCGGCCCAGTCGAGCCCGCGGCGCAGCCCGGCCCAGATGCCCTGACTGCGGGCGGGGCGGCCGAGGTTGGCCAGGTGGATGACGGGCTCGGGAACTTGCAGGGCGGCCTGCCCCGGCCTCTCTTGAATCTCCGCCAGCCAGGCATCCAGGCGCTCCACTTCCTTGGCCGAGGCTCGGGGAGCGCCCACGGGAAGAGGCAGGGCCGAGCGCAGCGTGCGCCGCCAGCCGGGGGGTGAAGGCCCGAAGGTCCACAGCGCCATCCACTGGCCCGTGTCGTCGCTCAAGGTGGGGTCGAAGGCCAGGCTGGCCAGGGGATGAAAGTGCGGCCCGCCGTCGCGCTCGCTCTCGGTGCCCACCGTCAGCAAGCGGATTTCCTCTTCGCTCCCCGGGGAAGTCCCGCACCGACAAGCCTCATGCCGCACGACGACCCGGGCTTGGTCAGGGGCGAGAATCCGGCCGACGATCGGCGCGGGGGAGGCCCCGGCGGCAGGGAAAGAGAGAAGGAAAGCAAGGCTGAGGATCAGCAGCCGCTGTCTTCCGGTTCGAGTCGCCTGCGTTCGTCGCATCTCGAACGGCTCGTGGTTGCTTTCCGCCCTCCGGGGTTCTCCTCTTTTAGTTGCCCAAAACCGTCGAAGGGTTCGCCACTGTCACCGGCGCGGCCCCCGCCCGAACTGCCTGCTGACTGCGGGCCGTGATGGCCGGCCAGACTTGTTCCTGGGCTCGGGCCAGGTCTTCCGCAAAATCAATCTCAATCCAGGGCAAGTCGTCAACGGGGACGGCGTAGAGGGGGCGCTCGGCGGCGATGGCATTGAAGGCGTAGGGGACGAATTCCTTCTCGGCCCCGGCGGTGAGCAGCGGCCCCATCCGGCGGAAGAGCACGTCGGCGCCTTCGGCGGAGATCTTGAGCACCCCGACATTCTCGGCGTGGGCTCGGGCGGGGGCGAGGGTCTTGCTCATGGCCCGGATGCGGTTGCCGGCAAGCTCCACCTTCATCTCTTCCGGCTCAAACCGAGCCCGGGGCTCCACCGCCAAGGCGTCCGGGTACGGCGACTCCAGCACCCGCCGAAGGATTTCCGGGTCAAAAAGCACGTCGGCGTTGAGCAGCAGGAAGCCCTGGCGGGCGTGCTCGCGGGCCAGCCACAGGGAGTAGAGGCTGTTGGTTTCCGCGTGTCGCAGGTTGGGGATGCAGGTGCCGCGATCTCCAACCGTAGCTGCGACCGTCTCGCCGTGGTAGCCCACCACCACGACCACGGGTGCCACTTCGTGCGCCCGCAGGGTTTCCAGCTGGTGCTCGATCAGGCTCAGAGGCCCCACCGGCAGGAGACACTTGGGGCGCTCGTCGGTCAGGGCACCTAGGCGGCGGCCGCGGCCTGCGGCCAGGATAATGGCAGTCGCCATCGCCGGGATTCTGTCGCAAGCTCCGCCGGCGGAGCAAGAGGAATCTTTACGCCCGGCCGGCCGGGGCACCAGTGGCCGCGTTGCCAAAAAGGTAGCTGCATCGTCGCCGCCAAACCAGTCTTTTTATGGGAGCTCTAGCCGACTCGTTCCAGGTGTGCCAGAACCACATCTTTTTGGCAAATAGTCGTGGACGCGAGACCAACCTCACTAAAATCAACTACTTCGAGGTTCGTTTGTGTTGGTGTCCTTGGGTGTCGCTTGGGGAAGAGCAGAAGCAGTTGACCCAGACGAGTACGGCTCACCCCGCATGGCTAGTCACGGCTGCCGCAGCTTAACGGAACCTTGACAGAGTCTCCATCCAGGACTGACGCTTAGGACTATAATCGCGCAAGTAGTTTGCGGAGATAACCATGCGGGCCAGCCAGTGGTTTCGGCCATCACGCCACTTGCTCGCTCTTTTTCTTTCGGTCGCGTTTGTGCTGGCTGCTGCCCTGGGCTGGCTCACCTGGCGCTTGCTTGAGCAAGATCGCGCGCTGGAAAGTCAACGTATCCAAGAACGTATGGATTCGGCTGCCGACCTCATCACGGCCGGGCTGCAGCGGAGTCTTTCTGAGACAGATGAACAACTGAAGCAGCTTTCAGTGTTGCCGGATTCTCAGCTAAATGTAACCGCCTCCGAATACGGAAAACACCTCGCTCCGGGTGCGTTGATTGTCGTCTTTCGGCCGCGGAATATCGAAGCCTATCCGCAGAATCGGCTGGTGTACTACCCGTTCCTACCTGCGCCAAAAGCGTCTGCGGACGTGTTTGCGGCTGGGGAAGCTTTGGAGTTCCAGCAGAGAGACCACGCGAAAGCCATCACTGTCTTTCGGGAACAGGCGGGGTCCAAGGATCCACAGATTCGTGCAGGAGCACTGCTGCGCCTGGGGCGCAACCTGCGCAAGGCAGGCCAAGCGCGCGCGGCGCTGGGTGTTTACAACGAACTCGCCAATCTAAGGTCTACTTTTGTTGAGGGCCTGCCGGCTGAACTCTTGGCCCGTCACGCACGTTGCGCTTTGTTCGAGGAGTTGAAACAACTTCCGGAGCTGCGGCGCGAAGCCCACGCTCTCTGGCTCGACCTTTACAGCGGTCGCTGGTCTCTAACCAGCGGTTCATTTCACTTTTACGTGGAAGAAACACGCCGCTGGCTTAATTTTCCAGCCAAGCTGTCGCCGGAGGAGCAAAGTCGTGAATTGGACGCTCTAGTACTGGCTGCAGGCGCGGAGTCATTATGGGACGAATGGGAGCGCAGTCGGCGCGACAGCGGTAATTTGGTTACGCAACGAACCGCACGGCTGTACGACCGGCCCGTCCTCCTACTTTCGCGCAGCACAGCGGAACGCGTAGTGGCACTGGTTGTGGGGCCGCTCTATTTGCAGCAGCAATGGCTCGCGGCTTTGCAACCCATAACAGAGCGCCAACGCGTCCGCGTAGTCCTGGCAGATGCTGAAGGTCGGCCTGTGCTAGGTCAAACCGCTGCGGCAGCCCCCCAGCAAGCCTTGCGCACCACTGCTGAGACTCAACTACCTTGGATGGTTCATGTGACGAGCGCCGACCCCCGGGCCGACTTGGCCGAGCTTACCAAGCGCCGCCACTTTCTTCTTGCGGGGTTGGGGGTCATGGCCCTGCTCGTCCTTGTGGGAATCTACTTCATCGCGCGTGCTGCAAGTCGCGAGCTCGAAGTCGTGCGCTTGGAGTCTGAATTCGTTTCAGCGGTCTCGCATGAATTCCGTACGCCGCTGGCGTCATTACGCCAACTGAGCGAACTGCTCGTGGATGGGCGTGTGCCGAGTGAACAGCGCCGCCAGGAGTATTACGAGGCACTCCGACGGGAAAGCGAGCGGCTTCACCGTTTGGTTGAAGCGCTTCTCGATTTTGGCCGAATGGAGGCCGGTGCGCGGGAATATCGCTTTGAGTTGCTTGACGCCGGCTCGTTGCTCCGAGGCGTCGTTGAGGAGTTTGAGCAAGAAGTCGCAGAGCGCGGCTATCATGTCGAAGCCGAAATCAGCCAGCCATTCCCGCAGCTGCAGGCTGACCGTGAGGCGCTCAGCCGAGCGCTTTGGAACCTTCTCGACAATGCAGTGAAGTACTCTCCTACGTGCAAGTCAGTGCGGCTGGAAGCCACCTCCCAAGACAACCAGGTGGTGATTCGCATCCGCGACCAGGGACTTGGCATTGCTCCGAATGAGGAAACACAAATCTTCAACAAATTCTTTCGTGGCGTCAGCGCTCACGCAGCGGGAGCAAAGGGCACCGGGCTCGGCCTGGCGATGGTGCGCCATATTATTGCGGCCCACGGCGGGGAGGTCCGGGTTGAGAGCCAGCCCGGGGCCGGGAGCACGTTCACTGTCTTACTGCCCACAGCGAGAGAATGAGCATGGCCAACATCCTTGTTGTTGAGGATGAGCCCAATCTGGCCCTGGGGCTTGAGGACGATTTAAGACTCGCCGGGTATGAGGTCGAAGGAGTCCGGGATGGGGAGACAGCAGTCCTCCGAGCCCTGGAGCATTCCTTTGACCTGATCATCTTGGACGTGATGCTTCCACGGAAAGATGGATTCCAGGTGTGCCGTCAGCTTCGCCAGGCCGGCCTACAAACGCCTATCATCCTGCTGACCGCGAGGACCTTGGAGTCTGACAAAGTGCTAGGCCTCGACCTGGGGGCTGACGACTACATTACCAAGCCATTCAGTCCGCGCGAATTGCGGGCCCGTGTCCGCGCTATCCTGCGGCAGCGGCAGAGCTGGCTGCAGGAGCACTTTCATTTGGACCAAGAAGTTCAGGTCGCAGCGGATGTGCAACAACGGTTGTTTCCACAGTTCCGGCCTCCGCTCACTACATTGGACTATGTGGGCGTCTGCCAGCCTGCCCAGGCCATCAGCGGGGATTACTATGACTTTCTCGATGTCGCGCCGGGTAAGCTAGGCCTACTCGTTGCGGACGTAGCGGGCAAGGGTATCTCTGCCGCATTGTTGATGGCTTCTCTACATGCATGTATTCGGACCCATGCACCGCTGCTCAGTGATCGTTGTTCCGAAGTTGTAGCTAAAGCGAATGCACTTCTGTATGAGGCCTCGAACGCCGAAAGATTCGCTACGCTGTTCTACGGTGTTTACGATGACGCAACGCGAATACTTACGTATGTCAATGCAGGACATGAGCCGCCACTCGTTCTATGCGGTCAGGGACAACCCCGACAGGTACGCCAAAGCGGCGAGGGGCGATTCCGATCCCCGCAAACTCACTTGCGCCTAGATTCGACCGTGCTGCCGTTGGGCATATTCCCCGCGCTTCAAGTGATTCAGCGGAGCATTCAGTTGGTTCCGGGACATTGGTTGCTAATCTTCACCGACGGCATAACTGAGGCGTTAGACGAGAGAGAAGAGGAGTTCGGCCGGGAGCGCTTACTAAAGTTGATTGCTGGCAACGGTAACCGATCGGCGGCGGAAATGCGCGACGCCATTCTTGCGGAGGTCAATAACCATAGGGGTGGGCAGCCGCAGTCTGACGATTTGACGCTGATCGTGGCGCATGTCCTCTAAAGGTGGCTCGTTATCTATGAAAGAGCCAGACATGACACGGATTCTCGTCGTCGAAGATGAGCCTCGGTTGGCTCTCGGGCTCGAAGATGACTTGAAGCTCGAGGGTTACGAAGTGGAAGTCGTGGGCGACGGCGAGACAGCAGCCCAGAGGGCGCAGGAACGACCGTTTGACTTAATTATTCTCGACGTGATGCTTCCGCGCAAGGACGGATTCGAGGTATGCCGCTAACTTCGCCGGGCAGGCCTACGAATACCCATCATCTTGCTGACGGCCAAAACACAAGAATCCGACAAGGTGCTCGGTCTGGAACTCGGGGCGGACGACTACATCACCAAGCCGTTCAGTCCGCGGGAGCTCCGCGCCCGCGTTAAGGCGCTGCTCCGGCGCGCCGCCGCCGAGCTGCCCGAGCTCTATCAGTTTGGCGACGCGCAGGTCAACTTCAGCCGCTGCGAGCTTCGTCGAGCTGGAAAACCCGTTGAACTGACTCCCCTCGAGTTCAAACTGCTGGCAGCTTTCATCCGCCACCGGGGTCGCGTGCTGAGCCGGGACCAATTGCTCGACGAGGTTTGGGGGCGAGGAACTTTTGTCACCGACCGCGTCGTGGATACCCATATCACGAATCTGCGCAAGAAGATCGAGGCACGGCCAACTCAGCCTCGTTTCTTAGTGAGCGTGCGAGGAATGGGGTACCGTTTCGACGGCTAACGGAGAATCATTGGGTGATCAACACACGAGCTTTGCAGGAACTTAACACTTTCGACATCGGCCCCCAACATGCGCTCGGTAGGCTGACCGCAGTTTAAATTGGAGGAACGCACCATGAAAGACACGCGGATCGGCTGGTTTCTGGCGGTGCTGCTCGTGGGCCTCTTAGGCGCCCCATCGGCGACAGCCCAGAACAAGCACCAAGGGGAACTGTTGCTGCAATCGGCGAATCACAAGCAATTGGTGGAGGGGAAGCTCGAAGAAGCAATCCAGATCTACAAGCGGGTCGTGCAGGAGTACGCGAGCAATCGTGCCGTGGCGGCAAAGGCACTGGTGCAGATGGGCCAGTGCTACGAAAAGCTGGGCAAGGAGGAAGCTCGCAAAGCCTATGAGCGCGTGGTCCGGGAGTACAGCGATCAAATGCACGAGGTTGCTACAGCGAGGGTGCGCTTGGCGGCGCTGGTGGAATCGAGCAATCGGGCCAAGGAAATGGTGGTGCGCCGATTGTGGGACGGGCCGAATGCGGACATTCTGGGCATGCCTTCCCCCGACGGGCGGCTTCTTTCCTTTGTCGACTGGTCTACGGGCGATTTGGCCATTCGCGACCTGACCAACGGGGAAAACACCCGGCTCACGAACAAAGGCTCCTGGCTGGAGTCCAGCGAATACGCTGAATCATCCGTCTTTTCGCCAGACGGCCTACGCTTGGCCTACGCTTGGTTCAACAAGGATTATTTCTACGAACTTCGCCTGATCGAGAAAGACGGCTCCAATCCTCGCGTCCTCTATCGAAACGAGGAGGTCGCTTACCTGCAGCCAGCAGCCTGGTCTTCCGACGGCAAGTACATTCTGGTGGCGCTGAATCGGAAGGACCGAACCAATCAGATCGCCCTGATTTCGACGGCAGACGGATCCATGCACCCACTCAAGACGCTCGACTGGCGCTGGCCGGGGAAAATGAGCCTTTCCCCCGACGGGCGCTACGTAGTTTACGACTTCCCTCCGAAGGAAAATTCCCCGGAGCGAGATATCTTCCTGCTGGCAGTGGACGGTAGCTGGGAAACACCACTCGTCCAGCATCCCGCGGACGACCTGCATCCGATCTGGGCGCCTGACGGCATGCGGGTTTTGTTTGTTAGTGATCGACTCGGAAACACCGGGGCCTGGTCGATCGGCGTGGAGAATGGAAGGCCCCTGGGAGCACCGGAGCTCGTACGGCAGGATGCCGGACGAATTCTGCCGCTCGGATTCACGGGCAAGGGCTCCCTGTACTACGGCATCGATAGTGAGCTGTTCGAGGTCTTCACGGCTGCGATTGATCCGCGCAGCCTGAAATTGGCCGCTCCAGCCGCCAAGTTGATTCAACGATTCGCCGGCACGAACGGCTCTCCTGATTGGTCTCCCGATGGCCGGTACCTGGCCTACCTGACGCATCGCCGCGGTCGGCGTTCCGGCCCCCGTGTGCCCGCAACGATTGCCATTCGCTCCCTCGAAACGGGAGAGGAACGCGAGTTTTCTTTGGACCTGAATTTCCGTCCGTTCGGCAATCGCTTGCGCTGGTCTCCCGATGGGCATTCCCTGTTGCTGAATGTTCAAGATCGTCAGGGTCGCTCCGGCATATACCGCGTGAACGCCGAAACGGGCAGCGTCGTGCCGGTGCTCCACGCGGAAGGCCAGAGCCAGTTCCGCGAAATCCTCTGGGCAGCAGATGGGAAATCGTTCTTCTATGTGCGGGGCCAGGCGAATCCCGCCGGCCGGCGGCTAATTGTGCGAAACCTGGAAACTGGTGCGGAAAAGGAGTTGCTCGCTGGACCCCCCTACAGCATCGCCGGCTTGGCCCTTTCTCCCGATGGCAGCAGACTGGCCTATCGCTGGTGGGATGAAGCGAAGCGCTTTTCCGCGCTGAAAATCATTCCCGTGACAGGGGGAGAGCCAGTAGAACTGTTTCGGGTTGAGCCCCCGGAAGACATATCTCTCAATGGTGGGATTGCCTGGACACCCGACGGCCGCCAGCTTGTTTTCGTAAGGGTGCAGAACATCTCGACAGAACAGAAATCAGAACTCTGGGCCATCTCGGCCGAGGGAGGAAAGCCGCGCTCCGTTGGCCTCGCCATGCCTCGCCTGGGTGGGGTGCGACTGCATCCGCAAGGGAACCGTCTCGCGTTCATCTCGGGGGACTTCGGGGGCGAGATTTGGGTGATGGAGAACTTCCTGCCGGCTCCAACCATCCCGGCGGGCATTGTAGCTCGACAGGTTTGGGCCGGTGCCGGCGTGGATATCATGGGCGACGCCTCCCCCGATGGCCGGTATCTCACCTACAACGACTGGGACACAGGCGACCTAGCCCTCCGCGACCTTACCACCGGTCAGAACCGCCGCCTTACGAATAAAGGCTCTTGGTCTGAGTCCACAGAGGAGGCTGGGTGGTCCATTTTCTCGCCGGATGGAAAACAGGTGGCCTACCAGTGGTTGAACAAGGATCGTTTCTACGAGCTGCGCCTGATCGGGATTGACGGTTCCGCGCCGCGCGTTCTCTATCAGAATCCAGAAATCGCAGCGGCTTATCCTCATGATTGGTCTCCCGACGGGAACCACATTCTCGCGCAACTGGCTGCGAAGGACGGAACCTACCGGATTGCGCTGATTTCCGTGTCTGACGGTTCGGTGCGGATCCTGAAGAGCCTTGGCTGGCGCAATGCGCGGCGTCGCATGAGCTTTTCCCCAGACGGGCGCTATGTCGCCTTTGACTTCCCGCCAAAGGAAGACTCTCCGCAGCGCGATATCTTCCTGCTCACGACCGATGGAAGTCGCGAAATCCCTCTGGTCGAGCATCCCGGCAACGACTTTGTGCTGGGCTGGACGCCGGATGGCCAGGGCATCATGTTTCTCAGTGATCGCACGGGGGACCTAGGCTCTTGGTTTATCCCTGTCATTGATGGGAAGGCTCAGGGCACGCCACAGCTTGTTAAGTCGGATACGGGTCTGGTCACCGCAATGGGGTTCATTCGCAACGGTTCGTTCTATTATGGCATTGAGACCGGGGTGAATGATGTCTACACCACCACCCTCGATGCCGGCACCGGGAACCCCGCAACGCCACCGACAAAGGTTAGCGAACATTTCGTAGGCTCCAACACAGGGCCCGACTGGTCGCCCGACGGGCGGTATCTGGCCTACTTATCGCTACGAGGCCCTCTCCGTAGTCAGCTCGGTTCCGGTGTCGTGGTGATTCGTTCCACGGAAACCGGCGAGGAGCGTGAGCTTTCTCCCAAAATCGGCTTTCTGAGCAATCCGCGCCGCCGCCGCCTCCACTGGTCTCCGGACGGACGGTCTTTCCTTGTGAATGGTCGAGACGCAAAAGGACGCGCTGGTCTCTATCGGATTGACGCTCAAACGGGAGACGTTACGCCGGTCCTACAAAGCGAGTCCGGAATCGTCGACGCTTTGGCTAGCGGGTGGTCGCGGGACGGTAAAGGGATTTTCTATCGGCGCACCGATTCCGTGACTAAGGCTACCAGCATCGTCCTGCGCGAGCTTGAAACTGGCCACGAAAAGGAGCTCTATCGCGCTGTTGCGCCTTCGACTGTGGGCAACGTGGGAATATCGCCCGATGGCCGTTTTCTGGTCTTTCTCTGGCTGGATCCAACAACGCGCTCGCCAGTCTTGCTGGTCATGCCAGCCAGTGGGGGCGAAACCCGTGAATTGCTGCGGCTGGAACCACCAGAATATATCCCGGGGTTTGCGCCTGTCTGGACACGAGACGGCCGGCATGTCTTCTTCACTCAGGGTAGTGGGCATGCCAAGCTTGAGTTGTGGCGCATTTCCGCCGACGGCGGGAAACCTGAAAAGATTGGACTAGAGATGATCCAATTGCGGGATGTTCGGATCCATCCCGACGGGCGACGCATGGCGTTTACAGCTCAGGAACACAGACTCGATGCTCGTGCGGAAGTCTGGGTGATGGAGAACTTCCTCCCCGCGCTGAAAGCCGCCAAATGAAGGAGAAGACCGTTTGTGTGCAGGCCGCCCGGGAAAGATGGTTGCTGCGGGCGTGCTGGCGGCGGCCATCGCTGGCTTCTCTCAGGCGCCGACTGAACTCGCCCCGTGGCGACCGGATGTTCCCCTGGGGCTCGACCTGTATTTGCCAATGCCCGAGAACAATCCTCTCACAGTGGCAAAAGTTGCCGTTGGTCGACGGTTGTTCTTTGACCCCATCCTGTCGCGCGACTACAAGTTAGCCTGCGCTTCTTGCCATAATCCTGCGCGTGCCTTTACCGACGGCCGGACAATCGCCCTCGGCGTCTTTGGCCGCCAAGGTACGCGCAACGTCCCCGCGCTCATCAACCGCGGCTACGGCGCCGCCTTTTTCTGGGATGGGCGTACGACCACGCTGGAAGAGCAGGTGGTCAAGCCGATTCAGGACCGCAAAGAGATGGACATGACTCTTGAAGAAGCCATCGCCCGGTTGAAGGAGCATGGCGACTACCCGGCGCTGTTTCTCTCGGCCTTCGCGCGGGAGGTCAATCCCGATGACTTGGCGCGCGCGCTCGCCAGCTACGTCCGCACCATCCTTTCCGGTGACGCCCCGATTGACCGCTACCTCCACGGCGACGCCCAGGCACTATCAAACGAAGCCCGCGAAGGCCTGCGCGTGTTCCGTGGCAAGGCTAACTGTACCGCCTGCCATCTGGGCCCCAACTTCACCGACGAGCAGTTCCACAACACCGGCATCGCCTGGCGCGAAGGCCAGTTCGTAGATCCCGGGCGTTTCGCGGTCACCGGCAAAGAAGCCGATCGTGGCGCCTTCAAGACTGCAACCTTGCGCGAAGTGGCTCGTACCGCCCCCTACATGCATGACGGCAGCTTGGCCACGTTGGAGGAGGTGGTCGAGTTTTACAACCGCGGCGGCAACCTCAATCCGCATCTCGACTCCGAAATCCGCCCCCTCAACCTCACGGCGGAAGAGAAGGCCGCGCTTACTGCTTTTCTTGAGTCTCTGACTGGCAACATTCGTGAAGGAATGCTTATTGGCCGCACAGATTAGCTGCCCTGTGTCCTCGTTATTCCTCATTCCCTTGCTGTTCCGATCCCTCCTGAGTCCGCGCCGAAACCATTAGGTTTTGGCGCATGGCAGGGAAAGGAAAACTTTAGCGCGGGCTGGCCGGGGCCGCGAGGCGCACGCGGTAGTCGCCGTTTTCGATGGTGGCCCAGGAGGTCCCGAAAAGAAGCACCTCCGTTACGCTTTCGGTACGGTGCGGCAGCCAGAACGGCCCCACCTTTTTGAAGGTGCGCACGAAGTCAATCTTGCGGGTCCAAAACGAGGGCCGCTTCGCCGGCTGGCCTTCGGCGCGTACCACGGCAAAGTCGGCCGTGTCCACCCAGATGCGCCCGGCAAAGAGAAAGGTGTCTTCCCGCTGCGGAGTCACTGCGAGCCGGTAGGCGGGCCGGCCGTTGACCTTTTCGACCCCCTCCAGCTTGAACTCGTAGTTCTCGGGGGTCATCGCGCTGCGGCGCTTGTTCTCGGGTTCGAGTGATTCCTCCTCGCCTTCCATCATCCGTCCGAAGACGCGCCGGTTCAGTACTCCCGAGCCCTGCTGGGTGCGGATGTCGAAGCGCAACTCCGCGGGCACCCGGAAAGTGACTTCTGCTTCCATCAGCGCATCTTTTCCGTAGAGCTCATTCTTCAGGTGGTAGCGGCGGGTGACCTGGTAGCCAGCCAGGCGGGCGTCGCGCCGGCGGTTGGCCTCCATCAGCCGGGCGATGATCTCGTTGGCCGCCAGGGGAGGCGCCTCGGGGGGAGACTGGCTCCGGCCGGGCAGGATGGCAGGGCCCAGGAGGAGCAGGGCGAGGAGAGCGGCGAGCTTGGGAGGCGCGACCTTGGACATGCGGAAGAAGCCCCATCTGCTGGGCTGGTACATCTTCTCCCGAGCGGGCAGGGAGTTCAATACTCGATGGAGAACTTGCCGCGAAAGAGGCGCCCACGGGAATTGAACAGGCCCAGGGGGTTCACGGCGTCCAGATTTTGCTGGACGTCGCGGGGGTTGAAGTGGTCGAAGATGTTGAAGACCTTCAGGCCGATGCGGACGGTGCGCTTCTTGCCGCGGAACTTGATTCTGAAATCCTTCCACACCTGGGAGTCGAAGGAGGCGAAGACGGGCAGGCGCCCGCCCTGGTTGCGGGCGCCGACGAAGTTCTGAGTTTCGTCAAGGTGGGAGAAGGGGAAGCCGCTGTGGAGGTCGAGCACCGGCGCCCAGCGCACCCCGTAGAGGAGCTTGGTCTCGCCCCAGAGAATCAGGCGGTCGGGGGCGTCGTGGCGCAGCCGGGAGCGCTCGTCGGGGCGGATGATGGGATTCTCGAAGTCGCCGAAGAATTCCTGGAAGTTGTTCAGGTTCCCGGCGGCCTTCGAGTGCACATAGGAGACGTTCAGGAAACTGTCCTCGCGGAAATTGTAATTGAGCGTGACCTGAGTTTCCCAGTAGCGGGAGCGGCCGCTAGGGGCAAGCAAGAGATTCCCGCAGGACTCAGCGTTGAAAGCCGGGAGCCCGGGGAAAGCCACAACGCAGTTCGGTCTTGGCCCACTCTGTGGGCCCAGCTGCGGATCGACGATGTACTCATGCCGGCCTTCCCGCTGCAGGTAACCCAGGCGCAGCAACAGCCCCTTGGCGAGTTCGCGGTCGAGCTCCAGGTTGAAGGCCAGGCTGCGCGGGTTCTCAATGTCCGCCAGCCGGTTGAAGAACGCCCGCCGGTTCCGGACCCTCGGGAGCGGGAAGGGCGGCGGGACGGGCGACGGAGCAGGGAAAAGCTCTACCAGCCGGTCTTGCAGTTGCTCAAACGTGCCCACATTCAGGGGCACCTTGTCGTAAAAGAGCCCGACCCCGCCGCGCAGCAAGGTGCGGTTGTCATCGGTCAGCAACAGCGCGAAGCCCAGCCGGGGAGCGAGGTTCGAGCGGTGCGCCAGGGTGTCGTAGTCGTAGCGCAGCCCGAGGTCGAACGTCACCCGCCGCACCGGGGTCCACTTGTCCTGTAGCCACAGGGTGTACTCGGTCTGGTTGCGACCGATTTCAGTAGGGCCAAAGAAGTCAATCCGCTCGGCCAGCGTGCCGTCGGCCCGCTTGATGAGCACGGTGTTGCTCTCGTGGAAGCCGCGGAAAAGGTTTCGCGATAGGCCGAAGCCAACGCGGAGAAGATGTTGGCCGCGGGCCTGCCGGGGGGCGAGGCTGTAGACTTCCAGCCACTCGGTGCGGCGGGTGATGCGGTTTTGGGTGTTGAAGGAGCTGCCGAAGACACGCTCCGGGCGGAAGACCATGGCGTGGCCCGGCCGGGCGGGGAAAATGTCGACGTCGAATTCTTTCAGGCTGAAGGTGGACTCGAGCAGCGACCCGTCGCCCAGCAGCCACCGGTCCTGCAAGCCCGCCATCCAGCCCCGCTGGCGGTAGTTGGCGGCGACCTCCTGGGGGTTGAAGGTGTTCAGGTTGGCGAAGCGGCTCTTCTGCGGGTAGAAGGAGACGGCCAGGGTGAGGCGATGATTGGGGTTGAAGGTGGCGTCGAGCTGGGTGAAGCTGTCAAAGCTTTCCAGTTCCGTGTCCTGCTCGGTCTCCGGGAGACTGGTCACGGGGGAGCGCACGAAGCGATACTGGAAGGATTGCAGCAGGGTCAGCCGCTCCTTGAGGAGCGGCCCGCCCAGGGT
>JACQTG010000242.1 GCA_016210895.1 Acidobacteriota bacterium | reverse complement strand
GGTCAAGGAACTCGAAGAGCGCGGCATCGGCCGGCCCTCCACCTACGCGACGATTCTCTCCACCATCCTCGACCGCGAGTATGTGCGCAAGCAGCAGGGGCGGTTCGCGCCTACGCCACTGGGCGAGATTGTCAACAACCTGCTGATCAAGAGCTTCGCAGACATCTTCGACGTCGCTTACACTGCCCGCATGGAAGATGAGCTCGACGAAATCGAGGAAGGCCGGCTGCCCTGGCGGCAGGCGCTCGAAGAGTTCTACGAAAAATTCTCCCGCGATCTTGAGCGCGCGGGCGAAGAGATGGAGAGCGTCAAGGCGGGGCTTCCGACGGAGGAAACGTGCGAGCGCTGTGGCAAGCCGATGCTGCTGCGGATGGGCCGCCACGGGTTGTTTCTCGCCTGCTCGGGCTATCCCGACTGCACGAACACCCGCGAGCCGCAGCTCGAAGTCCACGGCATTGACTCCGACGACACCACGCCCGAGGCCGAGGTGATTTATTGCGAGAACTGCGGCCGCGAGATGGTGGTCAAGCGCGGTCGCTTCGGGCCGTTCCTGGCCTGCTCGGGCTACCCTGATTGCAAGACAACCAAGCCGCTCGACCGCCGCGGACGCGCCGCGCCTCCGACGCCACTCGAGGAGAACTGCCCAGAATGCGGCGGCCAGCTCTTGCTGCGGCATGGCCGCTACGGCGAGTTCATCGCCTGCTCAAACTTCCCCGAGTGCCGTTACACCCGCCAGAAGACGCTTGGCATCACCTGCCCGGAATGCGGCCAGGGAGAGCTTCTGGAGCGGCGGGTGCGGCGTGGTCCGCGCAGCTTCAGTTTTTACGGCTGCTCGCGTTATCCAGAATGCAAGTTCACCTTGCGCGAAAAACCCATTCCCGAGGCCTGCCCCACCTGCGGCGCCCCCTTCGTGCTCGAGAAACGCTCGAAGAAGGGCAGCTTCCGCTACTGCCGCAATCCCGCCTGCGACTTCCAACTGGCCATCGCTTGACCTGCGCCCGGATTCCGGCCGGGCATTGCACGGGTGCCGTAGCTAGGATAGTGTCAGAGTTGGAGCACGACGGTGTGGCCCTGGATCCTGTTCGGGCTGTTTGTGGTGGGAATGCTGGCGCTGGATCTGGGTGTCTTTCATCGCAAAGCCCACGAAGTCTCCAAGCGCGAATCCTTCGCCTGGTTCCTGGCCTGGGTCTCCCTGGCGCTGATCTTCAATGGAATTGTCTATGTCTGGCAGGGGGGGCCCAAGGCACTCGAATACTTCACCGGCTACCTGATCGAGTATTCGCTCAGTGTCGACAACATCTTCGTTTTCCTGCTGATTTTTTCTTACTTCTCCGTGCCGCCTCCCTACCGCCACCGCGTACTGTTCTGGGGCATTCTGGGCGCGGTCATCATGCGCCTGGGATTCATTGCCCTGGGCACGGCGCTGCTGGCGCGGTTCCACCTGGTCATCTATGTCTTCGGTGCCTTGCTGGTCGTCACCGGGATCAAGTTTCTGCTCGAGCGCGAGGCCCACATAGAGCCGGAAAAGAATCCCCTGCTGCGGCTCTTCCGCCGCTTTTTCCCGATCACGCCTGACTACCGCGGCCAGCACTTCTTCCTGCGCGAGGCGGGTCGCTGGATGGCCACACCGCTGTTCGTGGTACTGCTGGTGGTCGAAAGCACGGACGTGGTCTTCGCCATCGACTCCATCCCGGCCATCTTCGCCATCACCCGCGACCCGTTCATTGTCTTCACCTCGAACGTCTTCGCCATCCTCGGCCTGCGCTCGCTCTATTTTCTACTCGCCGGCGTGATGGGGATGTTCCGATACCTACGCCCGGGCTTGGGTCTGGTTTTGATGTTCGTGGGCGTCAAGATGCTCTTGTCGGATCTCTACAAGATTCCAACGGGCGTATCCCTGGCGGTCATTGCCATCATCCTCGGCGTCGCCGGCGGAGCGTCGCTGTGGGCGGCGCGCCGAGAACGTCGGGGACAACGCTCCGCCCCGGCTGCCGCGGACCCGCCGGGCGACCAAACGGACTCTCAAGAGCCCAAAGACCAGGCCCCACGGCAGGACTGAACTCGGCTGCTTCGCCGTCGGCCTTGCCCGTTCTCCCTCTCTCCGCTTACAATAGAGTTGGCGGCCACGTGGAGGGTGACCCCGAGAACGCATCCCCTCCCAAGCCTTCAGCGGGAGCAGGTCGCGTGGAGGATTGGTTTTTCCCCAATCAAAGGGATGGAACGCCCAGGGATACAACGCGGTACTGCCCTCAGTCTCTTTTCTAGCGGCAACCTGAAAATCCACCTCAGGCCCTTGGGCTGCTCTTGGCTGCTGCTTTTCAGCCTGGCGGCGCCAGTTCTTCTGGCACAGGCTCCGCCGCCGGCCGAGGTGCGCTACACCGAGGCCCGCGAGTATAACCTCCGCCGCACCATCTCACTGCCGGGCTCGGTTGAGGCACGGACGGCGAGCGTGGTGGCGAGCGAGATCGGCGGGGTGGTGGCAGAGTTGCTGGTGCGAGAAGGCCACCGGGTGAAGGAAGGCCAAGTGCTGGCCCGCTTGCGCACGACCAACCTGGAGCTTGAGCTCCGCGCTGCGGAGGCTGCGCACAAGGAGGCTACGGCCAGGCTGAAGCTCGCCGAACGGAACCTCGAGCGCGCGCGCGACCTCCACGAGTCAAAGATTTTCTCCCAGCAGCAACTCGACGAGCAGTTCTATGAGTACACCGCCTGGCGTGGCCGCGTCGACCAACTGGAAGCTCAGATCGCGCGCCTCCAGCACGACATCGAACAGGCTTCGATCCGCGCGCCCTTCACCGGCGTGGTGGTGCGCGAGCGCACCGAGGTGGGCGAATGGGTGGCGGAAGGTGGTGCGGTGGCGGAGATTCTCGCCCTGGACGAGCTCGAAATTCGCCTCGAGGTGCCCGAGCGGTATTTCCGGGACCTCAAAGTCGACGCCCCGGCCCGCGTCAGCTTTGAGTCCCTTCCCGGCCAGGAACTCACCGGGCGCGTGCTCAGCGTGATTCCCCGGGCGGACGCCCAGGCGCGTACGTTTCCGGTCAAGATCGCGGTACGGAACCCGCGTCGCCAAATTGGCGTGGGGATGCTCGCGCGTGTATCCCTCCAGGTCGGGGAACCCTACGCCGCCACGCTCGTACCCAAGGATGCCGTGGTGGCGCGGGGCGATCGCAAGTTCGTCTACGTGGTGAACGGCGACAACACGGTCACCGAGTTGATGGTGGACACGGGCACGGGTGTGGGGGCGTGGATTGAAATCAACGGCGGAGTGAGGCCCGGCCAGCGGGTGGTCACCCGCGGCAACGAGCGGCTCTTCTCCGGGCAGCCGGTGAACGGCCAGCCACTCGCCTACGAGTTGCCATGAAGATCATCGAATCCGCGATTCGCTATCCGGTCACGACGGCGGTGGGCGTGATTCTGCTCGTGCTGTTCGGCACCATTGCCCTGTTTCGCATCCCCATCCAGCTCACCCCCAACGTGGACGAGCCGCAAATCACCGTACGCACCTTCTGGCCCGGTGCCAGTCCCTACGAAATCGAGCGGGAAATCACTCAGGAACAGGAAGAGCAACTGAAGGGCGTCGAAGGCCTGACCAAGCTCGAAAGCCAGAGCTTCGAGAACTTCGGCCAGGTGATTCTGACTTTCCAGGTCGGCACCGACCTGGACACGGCCCTGCTAAAAGTCTCCAACCGCCTGGAGCAGGTTCGGCGCTATCCCGAGGATGCCGACAAGCCGGTTGTCTCCAGTGTCAACCTGGAATCCAGCGCTATTGCCTGGATGGTCATACAGCCCATCCCCGGCGGGGGCTTTCAGGGCGACATTGCCACCCTCTACGAAGACGCGGACAACGAAATCAAGCCCAGACTCGAGCGCGTCCCGGGCGTGGGCATGGTCAACATCTACTGCGGCCGCGAGCGGGAGATGCAGGTAATTGTGGATCCGGCGGCGCTGGCGGCCCGCCAGGTGACGCTTAGGGAGATGGGCGACGCGCTCGACCGGGAGAACCGGGACTTCAGCGGCGGCGACTTCGACGAAGGCAAGCGCCGCTACCTGGTGCGCACCGTAGGGGAGTATTCCTCGCCGGAGGAAATCTCCAACGTCATCATCGCCTACCGCAACGGCGTTCCCATCTACGTCCGGGACGTCGCCCGCGTCGAGCTCGGCTACCGCAAGTCCGACGCCGTCTGCTGGCAGCGAGATTCCCGCGTCCTGGTGATGAACGCGCTGCGGGAAACCGGCTCGAACGTGCTCAAGGTAATGGAAGGGCTGCGCCGCAGCGTCGAGGAGGTCAACCACGACCTGCTCCGGCCCCGCGGGCTGGAACTGAGCATCGTCTTCGACGAAACCGAATACATCTACAGCTCCATCGGGCTGGTCCGGCAAAGTCTGCTCCTGGGTGGCACGCTCGCCGTCCTCATCCTGCTGCTCTTTCTGCGCAGCGTCACCAGCACGCTGGTCATCGCCGTCGCCATCCCGGTCAGCCTCATCGGAACCTTCATGGTAATGGTGTGGTTCGACCGCACGCTCAACGTGATCAGCCTGGCGGGAATGGCCTTTGCCTCCGGCATGGTGGTGGACAACTCGATTGTGGTGCTGGAGAACATCTACCGCCACCGCCAGATGGGCAAGCCGCGCTTCCAGGCCGCCTTCGACGGCGCGCGCGAAGTCTGGGGCGCGGTCTTGGCGAGCACGCTGACGACCGTGGCGGTCTTCGTTCCGGTGGTGTTCATCCAAGAGGAAGCCGGCCAGCTCTTCCGGGACATCGCCATCGCCATCAGTTGCTCAGTGGGGCTGAGCCTGATCGTCTCAATCACCGTCGTGCCGAGCCTTTCTAACAAGATTCTCCGTGCAGTCAAAGATGAGTCGCACTACGGCGCCCACGGCTTCCACAATCTGTTCGGGTTCGCACCGGTCATCCGCCGGCTGGCCGAGCGCGTGCCGAATACGGTCTACTGGATTTGCGGCACCACCCCGCGCCGCCTCGCCACCATCGCCGTGCTCACTCTTACTCCCATCCTGCTCGCCTACCTGCTGATGCCCAAGGCCGAGTACCTGCCCACCGGCAACACCAACTTGGTCTTCGCCATCCTCCTGCCTCCGCCCGGCTACAACCACGCGGAAGTGGCACGGATGCGCGACACGATGGAGCCGGTGCTGGCACCGATCTGGCGCCCTGAACCCCGCACGCCCGAGGCACTGGCGCAGCCCGGCGGCGGCGTCAACACCTTCTGGTATGTGGGCTGGGGCCGCCAAGTCTTCATGGGCGCGCGATCGAACGACCCCGACCGTGTGCGGGAGTTAATCCCCGTCGTCCAGCAGGCGATCCGTGGCATCCCAGGCACTTTTGGCATCGTCAACCAAGCCAGCCTCTTTCAGCGCGGCGCGGGCGGAGGGCGCTTGATTGACATCGAAATCACCGGCCCCGAACTCGAGCAGTTGATCGGGTTGGGCGGGCAGATCTTCGGGCAGGTGATGCAAAAGATCCCGGGCGCGCAAGCCCAGCCGATTCCGAGCCTCGACCTGGGCAACCCGGAAGTGCGCGTCGTCACCCACCGCCGCCGCGCTGCCGACGTAGCCATTTCCAACCGCGAATTGGGCTTTGCCGTCAATGCCTTGGTGGACGGAGCCAAGGTCAGCGACTATCAGTACGAGGGAAGAGAAATTGACCTGATGCTCCGAGGCCAGGACGAGTACGCCACCCGCACCCACGTGCTGGAGATGATTCCCATTGCCGCGCCTGACGGGCGACTCGTCACTCTCGGCTCGGTGGCCGACGTGGAGGTCCTGACCGGACCGGTGCAGATCAACCACGTCGAACGCGACCGGGCGATCACGATCCGCGTGATCCCGCCTGAGCAGATGCCGCTGGAAGCGGCCATGGACACGATCGAGGGCGAAATCCTCCAGCCGCTGCGCGACCGGGGCGAGTTGGGCGGCCTCTACCACACTGCTATGAGTGGCACGGCCGACAAGCTCGCCCAGACCGGCCGCGCCCTGCGCTGGAACTTCGTGCTGGTTATCGTCATCAGCTACTTGCTGATGGCAGCGCTGTTTGAAAGCTTTCTCTATCCGTTTGTGATTCTCTTCAGCGTGCCCCTGGCGGCGCTGGGCGGCTTCCTGGGGTTGGGGGCGGTGAACGCCTTCCTCAGCTATCAGGCGCTGGACGTGCTCACCATGCTCGGCTTCGTCATCCTGGTCGGCATCGTGGTCAACAACGCCATCCTCATCGTCCACCAGTCGCTCAACCACATCCGCGACGAAGGGCTTGAGCCGCGCGAGGCCATCCGCGAGGCTGTGCGCAACCGCCTCCGCCCCATCTTTATGACCGTCAGTACCACCGTCTTCGGGATGCTCCCGCTGGTGCTTTTCCCAGGAGCCGGCTCGGAGCTCTACCGCGGCCTGGGCTCGGTGGTGCTGGGCGGGTTGATCGTCTCCACGGTGTTCACGCTGTTTCTTGTCCCGGCCATGTTCAGCCTAGGAATGAGCGTACGCGCCGCGTTGGCGGCTCGGGTGGGCGCCCTGACACCGGGAGAAGCGGACGACTGAGCCTACCGGCGGCTCAGGGATGCGGCAAGCGCGGGGGTGGCTGGTAGATGGCTGCGGCCACAATACCCGCCAGCAGCATCTGGCCGTAGCCGAACACCATCCACTTCAAGGCCATGGTTAGCTCGAGCTTCAGCACGGCGTAAAGCACCAGCGAGCCGGGGACAAACAGCAGCGTGGCGATCAACAGCCCATAGCGGATCCCCTGGCCCAGCCAGCTTTTCCCCGCTTCCAGGCCTTTTGTGTAGACGTAGCAGAAGGCGAGCGCGAAGATGAGCTGGGCAAAGTACACCAGGATCATCCGCTTCCAGAGCTCTTCCTGGGTGCGCCAGAGGGTCGAGCCCGCGTAGTCGCCTGCCAGCAGCACCTCGTGAGTGACGTAGCCCGCTACCGCCGACACCACGAACACCCCAATCACGGCAACCAAGTATTTTTTCCAGTCGAGCATCCCGCCCCCCTTGCGCGAACTGGCTATCCGGTGAGTCCGCGCCTATTCTACTCGGTCGGGAGGCAAATTCCCATTGACGCCTGCCGCACGTGGGCTGAGGATGACACCAATGCGCGAGGCGATTCGAAGCTTCCTCACCTACCTGCGCAATGAACGCAACGCCAGCCCCCACACACTGCGCAACTACGCGAGCGACTTGGCCCAGTTTGCCGCTTACTTCGCCCAAACGCGTACGGCGCTCAAGGACATCGGCCGCGACGAAATCCGCGAATACCTGGGCGCGCTCTACGACCAGAAACTGGAAAAGACCTCGATTGCCCGCAAGCTCGCCACCTTGCGCTCGTTCTTCCGCTTCTGCGTGCGCGACCGCTGGCTCCAGGAAAACCCCGCGCGCCTCGTGCGCACGCCAAAGCTGCCGCGGCGCGTGCCCAGAGTCCTGACCGCCGAGCAGGTCAACCGCTTCCTCGACGCTCTGGCGGAGAGGCCTGCGCGAATTGCGCAACCAGAAACCCGCCGGGCAGCCGCCCAGCGCCTCCTGCGGCGCGACCGTGCCCTGCTCGAGCTGCTCTATGCCTCCGGCCTGCGCGCAGGCGAGCTCGTCGGGCTCGACCTCACCGAACTGGACCTGAAAGAACAAGTCGTGCGGGTGCGCGGCAAGGGCCGTCGGGAGCGCCAGGTGCCGTTCGGCTCGAAGGCGCGAGCAGCGCTCGAAGACTACCTCGAAGTGCGCAGCGACGTTGTCGCCGCCGGCAAGCGCCCCACCGAGGCGCTCTTCATCAACCCGCAAGGCCGGCGGCTGACGACGCGCTGGCTGCAGAAAATCGTCGAGAAGTATGCGCGCCTCTTCGAGCCCAACTGGGACCTCCACCCGCACGCCCTCCGCCATGCCTTCGCCACGCACCTGCTTCACGAAGGCGCTGATCTCCGCGCCATCCAGGAGCTGCTCGGCCACAAGTCCCTGTCCACTACGCAGAAGTACACCGCCGTGTCCATCAAGCACCTGATGGAGGTCTACGACCGCGCCCACCCAAGAGCCTAAAGAGCCCCATGAGATTCTCTAGGTTAGAGTAACTTCAGGGGCTAAAGCCCTGCGTTTCTTCCTGCCGCTGATGTCACGGCTGAAGCCGTGACCCGCCGAGGGAAATTCACGGGGCACGGATCACGAGCTACAAGTCACCAGTCACGGGTCTTGCGCGGGCAGCGGGAGGCGAGTTGCTTCCAGCTTTCTACCTTTACGGGGATACCTTCCATGCAGATGGCGGGCCCGTCGTGGCGAGTGCCGCGGATACGAATCCAGGTGCCGACGGCGGGCTTGGGCTCGGCGAAGATGTTGTATTTCGTCCCATCGCGCGTCACGACCGTCAGGCAGCCCGCCTCGACTCCCTTGACCACGCAGCCGGTCGCCTCAATCCTCTTCCTCTGTGTTCTCTGCTCGCCCTGCCTGTCCCGAGCACAGTCGAGAGAAGCGAAGTCGACGGGCGCCTCTGCGGTGAACAACAGAGTCAGCCCGAGCGGGAGCGCCAGTAGGCCGAATTTCCCATAGAATCTCATCGCTTTCCTCTCCTATCTTTCTAACACCGCGAGCGTGCGCGAGTCTTCCTGCAACTTTTCGCCGCCCTCCGGGTTATAGGTTTCAGCAGGGCTTATCCAGTTGAGGAGTAGGCGATGCCATTGAGTTTGCCCGTGCGCCGTAGCCTCGCCTCTTTCCTTGCCCTCCTCCTCATTGCTCCGACAGTCCCCGTGGCCGGGGCCACGGGGCTCGACGAAGGGGGCAACCGCACCAAAACGCTCAGCGAGGAGCAGAAGATTCTCCACCTGCTGAACCGTCTCGGGTTCGGGCCGCGCCCGGACGATGCCGAGCGGGTGCAGAAGATGGGCATCGGCGCCTACATCGAGCAACAGCTTAATCCCACGTCCCTCCCCGACACCGAGGTCGAGGCGCGCCTCGAGAGCTTTGAAACCCTGCGAATGTCACCCACCGAGTTGGTCGTCGCCTACCCGCCCCCGCAACTCTTGCGGCAACTCTCGCGCCAGTTGGCCATCCGCGCGGGCATGGACCCGGAATCGGGCGCGCGCGATTCGGGCGCGCGCGAAATCGCCGAGGAGCTGGGCCTGCGTCCGGCCAACCGCCGACAGCCTGCCGGCGGTGACACAAACCGGGAGGAAGCGTCACCGGAGCGGCGGCGCGAGCGGATGGGCGAAGAAGCGCGTCGCGGGCCGCAGCGCATCCTGGTCGAACTCTCGCAGGCAAAACTAATCCGCGCCCTTTCGAGCGAGCGGCAGCTCCAGGAAGTGATGACCGACTTCTGGTTCAATCACTTCAACGTCTTTTTCGGCAAAGGCGCCGACCGCCACCTGACCACTTCCTACGAGTACGACGCCATCCGGCCGCACGCGCTGGGGAAATTCCGTGACCTGCTCGGCGCCACCGCCCACCACCCGGCCATGCTCTTCTACCTCGACAACTGGATGAGCGTCGATCCAAAGGCGGACGTTGACCCGCGGGCGCTCCGCCGGCGCTACCTTGAAAGCGCGTTCGCCGACGGCATCAATCCCGGCCAACTCTACGCGCAAATCCTGCGCAACCAGGGGCTCGACCCGGCCCGCTACCTTGGGCCCGAGGGCGAGCCGCGAGGCCGACGTGGCCGAAACGAAATGTTTGGCGACGAGATGTCGCTCGAGCAGCGGCTACGCCTGCTGCAAGCAGTGCGCGGCAACCGCCGCGGCCCGCGCGCCGGCCAGATGCAGCGCCGACCCCAACAGCAACAACAGCAGCGCCGCCTGGGGTTGAACGAAAACTACGCCCGCGAGCTGTTGGAACTCCACACCCTGGGCGTAGACGGCGGCTACACGCAGCAGGACATCATCGAGGTGGCGCGTTGC
>JACQTG010000231.1 GCA_016210895.1 Acidobacteriota bacterium | reverse complement strand
GCAGGGCTTTTTCCGCCCCGTAGGCTCAAAGCGGTCAAACCATGCCGTCGACGCGCACGCGCGCCTCTTCCACTTGCGCCACCAGTGTGATCGGCAGCACTGAGAGGAACGCAAGCAGCGCGAGCAGCAGAACTGATTGTTGGCTTGGCTTGCTTCTCATTGTCTGCTTCCTTTCACTGCCTCTAGTTTATAGATGCGGTTGTTGGCGATATCGCTCACGTAGAGAAACCCTTCCGCGTCACGGGCGAGGGCGGCTGGGGACTGAAACTTCGGCCCTTCGCGTTCGGGCAGGCTCCACTGCGCGCGGAACTCTCCCTCTGCGGTGAGCCATTGCACACGGAAGTTGCCGCTGTCGGCGACGTGGAACTCGCCGTTTGGTTCGACCACAACGTCGGTCGGGTCCTGGAACTGCCCCTGCCAGGTGCCGGCGCTGCCCCAGGCGGCAAGAAAACGCCCCTCGGGGTCGAATTTCTGGATACGGTAGTTATGCGCGTCCGCCACGTAGAGATTGCCGTCGGGGCCGATGGTGAGCTTGGCCGGATAATGCAATTGGCCTTGGGCATTTCCCTCGCCGCCCCAATTCAACAGGAATTCTCCCTGTGGGGTGAACTTCTGTATCCGGTGGTTGTAAAACTCGCTGAGGTATACGCGGCCGGCGGAATCCACCGCCACCCCGACCGGGGCGGAAAATTCTCCGGGGCGCTGGCCGGCGCGGCCCCACGCCCGCAGGAGTTTTCCCTCGCGGTCAAACACTTGAACTGTGTCGAGCATGAAGTCCACCACATAGACTCGGCCTGCGGCGGCGACCGCCACGTCCATCGGCTTGCGAAACTCGCCCGGCTGATTGCCGCAGCCGCCCCAGGCGCGCAGGAATTCACCCGCTGAAGTAAAGACCTGAATCCGACAGTTCTCGGCATCGGCGACGTAGACTTGGCCCTCGGCGTCCACCGCCAATCCCTGTACCCCGTTGAATTCGCCCGGACGGCTGCCCGCTGCGCCCCACTGCGCGACCACGCGATAGGCCGGCGTGGGAGCCTGCTCGGCTTGCTTCTCCGCCCGCTGACAACTCGCCAGCGCGCCGAGTACCGCGACACCCAGCAGGAGCTGCGGTTTCACGCGCATCAGAACAGCCACCGGATGCCGGCGATGAAACTCGAAGTGGACCGCAACTGGCTTCCATTGAGGTCGCGCCCAATCGGGATGGGCGAGGAAAACTCCAGCACCCAGCGATAGGTCTGGAGTTCGATACCAGGCGAAAGAAACAGCAAATCGCCGCCTGAATTCGGGAGTTTCATACCATTGAGCCGCGCCCGGCGCTCGTGCTCGCCGTTCAATTCCAGCACCAGGTAGAAGGCAGGGGTGTCGAGCCGCTGCCGCGGCAGCACGCGGTAGAGATAGGCGAGGTCGTAATTCCAATGGTTCCCAAGCCGCAGCCCACCCTCGCCGGTGGTGGTGTAGGTGAACTGGGCATCGGCGATGAGCCAATGGGGGTCGCGAATGTGGGAGAAGATGAGCGCGGCGATGGCGTCGGTGGAGCCGCTGCTGAAGGCGCTGCCGCTCGGCACCTTGAGGCCAATTTCCGGTGACAGACGTGTGAAGCCAGCACGCACATTTTTGCGGAGCAGGTCGTAGCGGGCAAACACCAACCCATCGGCGAAGCTGGTGGTGGTGAGGTTGCGGCTGGGGTCGGTGGCGTCCTCGGTTTGTGCAATCACGAGCGGCGCCACAAAGGTGAGGTTGAGATGGGGATAAGCGCCCCAGACCACGGCGTAGGGATTGACGATGCGGCGCACGCGCAAGTTCGGCGCGCCCTCGGCGAAGTTGTCCACCCGGACAAAGCTGCGGATCATCACCGCCCGGTTGAACAGCGTGCGCCCACCCGGGGCCACAATCTGCGCCTGCGTGGATGTCGGCAGCCACAACCCAGTCAGCACGAGAGGCAGTGCGAGCACCGCTCGGCGGATGAATGTCATCGCTTCACGGCACTTTCAATGATGGGGCAGATACGGCTGGCAGCATGCGGCAAGCGGGGCAGTCTGCGGGACGCTTGCAGGCAGGCGCGAATTTGCCGCCGAATGCTGTGCAGGCGTTTCATCTCCCGCTCCAGTTCCTTCAACCGCTGGCGCAGCCGGCGGCGCACGCAACGACAGGGCGACTGCCCGGCGTATTTCATGCGCGCGATTTCCTTGATTTCGGCCAGCGAGAAGCCCAGCGCCTGTGCTTGCTGAATGAAGCGCAGGCGTTCCGCGGCAGCCTGCTCGTAGACGCGGTATCCAGCCGGGGTGCGGTTGGGTGGTGGCAGCAGGCCCAGGCGCTCGTAGTAGCGCACGGTGTGCACGCTGACGCCCGCGTCCCGCGCCACCGGTCCAATGAACTGAGGGCGCTTCACTGAGACTTGTTCTTCTTTTCGGCTTCAACCGGCTGGCAGCAGCAGGTGACAATGGTCTTCTTGGCCAGCGGACAGTAGAGTTTTTCCCCGCGCGGCTGGCAGCAACATGTCTCGATTTTCGTATTGGTGAGCGTGCAGCGAAGTGAAGTGGGTTTCTTGGGAGTCTCAGGCGCTGCGAAAGTCAGGCTGACGAACAGCAACGTCCCAAGTGTCAAAGCCAGATTGCGTCGCATGGCGGAACCTCCAGCCCTGAAAGTTCGGCCACCGTCCGGTGGCCTCCAGCTCTTATCCTAAGCCCTAGACCACACTCTAGAGTCAATGATTTTTTTCTGGAGCGCGCCCAGGGGGCGACAACCTCTGGCTGGCCCTGCCTGTTGTTTCACGCCCATGCGGTTGGTTGACCCCCTAGCCCGGCTCACGCCAGAATGCAGGTGGGGCGTCTCAAGGAGGAGCGATGCGCGCGGTGGTACAGCGAGTCGCGGAAGCGCGGGTGCGGGTGGAGGGGGAGGTGCGCGCGGAAATCGGGCCCGGCCTGCTTGTGCTGGTGGGCGTGGCCCGGGAGGACACGTCAGCCGAGGCAGACTACCTGGCAGAAAAAATCGCCGGCTTGCGCGTATTTGATGATGGGGAGGGAAAGATGAACCGGGCGCTGGCCGACATCGGCGGGGTGGTGCTGGCGGTGTCGCAGTTTACGCTCTACGGCGACTGCCGCAAAGGCCGTCGGCCGAGCTTCGACCGCGCCGCGGCGGCCGAGCCGGCACGGGCGCTCTACGAGCGCTTCGTGGCCAAGCTGCGTGAGCTGGGTGTGCGGGTCGAGACCGGCGTGTTTCAGGCGCGGATGGCGGTGGAG
>JACQTG010000230.1 GCA_016210895.1 Acidobacteriota bacterium | reverse complement strand
GGCTGGGCAGCTTGCATGATCGCCTGGAGGGCTTGCTGCTGCTCGACCTCGGCCGCGGCCTGCTCCTGGGTCTGACCCTGCTGCTGGGGCGCTTGTGGCTGTTCGGATTGCGCGCTGAGGCCTGCGGCGAGGAGCAAGCTCAAGGATACTGCTTGCGTTACTTGCCTGAGTTTCACGTAAATGTCTCCTCTAGAGTTGGAATCAGTTTGCTTTTCTAAGGTTGCGTATCCACGAGCAGCGGCTGGTAGGGGGCTTCCACGCCCCGGCGCGCGGCCTCTTGAATCTTCTCCGAAACTCCAGGCAGGGCCAACGCGGCCCGGTACTGAGCGAGTGCCTCCTCGCGCCGGCCGGCCAAGTCATAGAGACGCCCGAGATACACATGCGTCCACCCCAGGATATGCGGGTCGCGCGCCACCCGGGCCGTGCGCTCAAAGAACTCCTGGGCGCGTTCGGGTTCGCGCTCAAGGCTTGCGATCACGGCCAGGCCGTAGAGGGCTCGCGGCTCCTCACTATTATATTCGCTCAGGACACGTTCGAAAATCCTCCGTGCGGTTTCGCGATTTCCTTGCGTCAGTTGTCGCTCGGCCTCGGCTAGCAGGGGTGCCGGGCCAGCCACAACGAGCGGCTCCGGCGTGGCCGGGGATGCATCCGCTGGGGCAAAGAGCACACGCTGCAAGCGGGCCCGCTCCGAAGCTACGTCGAGCTCTGCCAGCAACTCCGGGAAATAAAAGCGAAAAGAAGGGTCGACCTGTTCGAAGCGGGTGAGCCCACCCAGGAAATAGCCAGTGAGAATGTATCCCCGACGCTCCCACTCGCTCGCTCGTTTGGCTGCTTCCGCATCCGGTACCTTGGCCAGGCGAAGTTCGATGGCCTGAATCAAACATTCGATCGTCAACAAGAGAAAGTCGCTCCGATAAGCTTCCGGGAGACGTGGTGCCTGGCGCGCAACCTCAAGCAGTTCGGCCCGTTCGCCGACGCGATCGGCGTACTTCGCGACCACGGGATCAACCAAGAAATGCAGATATTGATGGCGGACAGCTTCCAGCAGGTCACTCTGAGTTGGATTGACCACCAAGTAGTAGGTATCGGCGTAGTTCCGGGCACTGGTCAAGCCAGGGGGCACCAGCCACTCGACGACCATTACGTAACGCCGTCCCAGAGTTGTCTGACCTTCCACCAATCGCACGTAGGCACGGGTCTCGAGCAAGCCCCGGCTCACCGGGGACTGTAGTTGTGCCAGCTCCTTCTCATAGGCGCTCCGAAAGCGCCGCCAGAGGCGGTCGAGCTGCGCCTCCCCGTAGAAGCGCTTCACCAGCTCGCCGAAGCCCTGAATGTCCCTCACGTCGGGCGGGAGCTGCTGCAGCGGCAGCAGGAATTCAAAGTGCGGCGGCTCGCTCACCACCAGCGCCAGCGAAATATACCGGCTGAGATCTTCCTGGATGGTTCCCTGGCGGTGCTGAGCGACAAACTGCCGCAGTGGCTCGATGGTTGTGACCGGCAGGAGGCGGAGCTGCGTCCAGAGATCAGAGACTGCCCCCGGCGTCTGCCCTTCCGCCAGCCACGGGTTCAATCCAGCCAAGCTGGCGGCCGCCAGCACGGCAAACACTCGTTCACTCGCATCCAGGGTGACGTCAGTCTCAGTGGCGCGCAGAGGCGAAAGAAAAAAGAAAAGGGCAAGCCCAACTACCACCCAAGTCGAACCACGTGGCCGGAGAGTTCCCATTCCCGCTCGGGATGCCTTGGTGGACCTGGCGGGACTCGAACCCGCGACCTTCTCGATGCCATCGAGACGCGCTCCCAACTGCGCCACAGGCCCACCGGGTCACACTGGTTTTGTAACATTCGCGGCCAGTGTTGTCAACGCGGCCCGCGCACGCATGGACGCGTGGCTAGATCTCCGGAAAGAACTCGAAGAAGGCGGAAACACTCTCGTCGAATTGGCGCCGGATCTCGGCCAGACTTCCTTCCAGAAGATGCAGGGTGACGCGCGCCGCTTGGCCGTTGCGCAGGATGACCGTGGCTTCCTTGACTTCCGCCAGCTCGTCGGCAGGAAACAACCGCATACCATAGACAAGTGCCAGCTTGGCCATCGCTCCCCCAGGCTCACTCGCGAGGTGAGAAACAACGCAAGATCGCGCCCAACGGATTCAAGATTGCGGTACGCTTACGCCGGCTCCAGGCGCAGCTCGAACTTGAAGCGCGGCAGCGGCTGCCCGCGACCCCAGCGGTTGATGTCCCAGCGCGCGCGGATGAACTTCACCTCGGGGCGCTCGCGCAGGTCGAGCACCATCTGCGTCGTGCCGCGGTAGAAGCGTTGCGGTAATTTCAGAATCGGCTGCTTGCCCCACTCGGAGCCATCCGCCGAGCCCCAGATGGAAATGTCAAGCGACTCCTGCTCGATGACCTCGCGGATCACGAGCCCGCAGGTGAACAGCCGCGGGCCCGAGTCGCCTAGTTCAAGCGGCTTGCCTTCGCCCTTGGCTTCGACCACCGTGTCGGGCGGAACCAGATAGAGGTCAGTCACAGTTTTCACCGACCACTCCAGCGTGTTTCACAACCTGATTTGCCGAACAAAGAGTAGGCATTCTAGCACGCCGCAGCGTGGGTTCAAGGGGCGAGAGAATCCGCTTCCTCGACCAGCGTGCCGGGCTCGGTCACGGTTTCGAGCAGGCGCAGGGCAGCGCGCAGCCGCCGCCGCTGGCCCGCGGCATCGCTTGGCTGGCCCAGCGTGTAGCCGCCGCGCGCCTGGACCAAGAGGGCCCGCGGCGGGCGCACCCGCCGGCTGATTTGCGGCACGAACGAAATGCACACGGTGGGGATTCTCTCGCTTTCCAGAACCTGTGCGATCAGACCGATCGCCTGGTGGCAGACGAGTCAAGCCGGCGTGATGAGGGCGGCATCCACGGCGTCGCGTCGCAGCCGCTCGGCTACTTCGCGCGCGGTCGAGCGGACGAGCGCGTCGGTCTTGAGGATGTAGCCCATAAAGCCGAAGTGGCGCGCGGCTATCTCGCCGATCACGCCGTCGCGGGCCAGCTCCTCCAGCCGGTCGAGCGGCAGGACGACGTTCAAGTCACGGTCAATGCCCCGGCGGTCATACTGCACGTCGGAGAGCCGGAAACGTGGCCGCGGCGTCGCACGCGGGAACTCGCGGAAGCTCCAATCCCCGAGCGGATTCTTCATATCGAACGCCGGCTGGTCGTCCAGGTGCAGCCCGGCGGTGGTAATCAACGCGACCCGACAGGCCGAGAGCGGCTTTTTCAGCGGCGTGAGAGGAACGTCCCGCGTGGCGCGATAGGGGTAGCGCTCGGCGAGCCAGATGAACAACCGCGGCCAGAGCGGCGCAATCCGCCGCCCAGCGTTGATGAGGACGACATCCACCCAGCTCATCGCGTCAGCCGGCGAATGGCTTCGAGGCGGCGAGCGGCTTCGTCAAGGGTGGCGTCGCGCTTGCAAAAGGCAAAGCGCACCTGCCGGCGGCCGTCGGCAGGGTCGTTGTAGAAGCTCGAGCCAGGAACGACAGCGACGCCGACTTCTTTCACCAGGTAGTGGGTGAACTCGAGGTCGTCGCGAAACCCGGGGAAGGCGGAGATGTCGGTCATGATGTAGTAGGCGCCGCGGGGCTGGTAGCAGAGGAAGCCGGCCTGCTCGAGCGCCGGGAGCAGGCGGTCGCGCCGCCGACGATAGGCTTCGGCCAATTCCTGGTAGTAGCTCTCGGGGAGCGAAAGCGCCACCGCGCCCGCCTCCTGCAAGGGGGCGGCAGCGCCCACGGTGAGGAAGTCGTGCACCTTGCGGATGGAGGCGGTGAGGGGCGCGGCGGCGACGGCCCAGCCCACGCGCCAGCCGGTGACCGAGTAGGTCTTTGACATGCCGTTGATGGTGACGGTGCGGTCGCGCATGCCATCGAGC
>JACQTG010000233.1 GCA_016210895.1 Acidobacteriota bacterium | reverse complement strand
CGGTTCCGGCCCAGTGGTAGGTGTCAAACGGGCCGTGCTGGGGTAGGTTGTCAGCCGAGCCCAGGTTCTCAAAGGCCCCGCCCATGTTGATCAGGGGAAAGCCCAGGTCGATTGGTTGCGTCGAGAGCCCCTGGATGCCCAGGCGTTGAGCGATGTCGTCGCCTTGATCCTGGTGGAGGTAATCGAGCTTCCACCGGTTCCAGCCAAAGCGGAATTCGCCGATCACGCGTGGGGAGAAGGTATGGGTGTCGCTGACGCCGAAGGTCTGGAAGCGCGTCTTGGGCTGCTGGCGCCCGTAGCCGGGGATGTTGGTGGTGCGGACGAAGAGGTTGACGGGCTGAACCTCGTGGATGTTCTGGAAGTTGTAGCGGCCGAAGAGGTGGTCGTTCTTGGTGAGTTGATGATCCACCTTCCCGATCACGCTGTGGTCGTAGAGGACGAACACAGGGTTGACGGCGAGGTTGCGCAAGGGGTCGGGATTGTTGGGTGCCGGATAAGCGGCGGCCAGCGTTCCTCCGATCGAGTCAATCCGCGAAGAAGGAATGACGTTGCCCGCAAAGGGCGAGCCGGTGGAGGGATCGCAGATAGCGCCCGGGTCGGTGCAGCTGGTCGGGTTGGGGTTGAGCGAGGAGAAGTCCCCCGTCACCATCGCGGACAGCGGGACCACCCCGGTGAAGGTCCGCGCGCGATGTTCGCGCAGGGCTTCGTAGCCGCCGAAGAAGAAGGTGCGGTCGCGCACGATGGGCCCGCCCACGTCGACGCCGAACTGGTTGCGGCGGAACTTGGGAATCTTGCCCGCCGGGTCGAAGAAGTTCTTGGCGTCGAGCACGTCGTTGCGCAGGAATTCGTACGCGTCGCCGTGGAAGGTGTTCTTGCCCGAGCGGGTGATGATGTTGATCTGCGCGCCAGCGGTGCGTCCGAACTCGGCCGAATAGGTGGGCGACTGCACCTTGAACTCTTGGACCGAATACGTCGGCGGGTTCACCACCAGCTGGCCGATGGCCATGGTGGTGTTGTCAATGCCGTCGAGCCAGAAGAAGTTCGAGGACTCGCGCAGGCCGTGGACGTTGATCGAGCCGCCCTGCGTGCCCAACTGCGAGCCCTTGGCACCGGGCACCGCGCCGGGCACGAGCAGGTTGAGCTGGAGAAAGTTCCGCCCGTTCAGCGGCAGCTCCAGCACTTCGCGCTGGGCCACCACCGTGCCCACGGTCGCGGTCTCCGTCTGCACCAGCGGCAGGGCCTCGGTGACCAAGACTTCTTCGATCACCTCGCCGGGCGAGAGGGTGAAATCCACCCGCAGCTCCTGGTTCACCTGCAGACTGACGCGCTCGCGCAGGGCGCGCTTGAAGCCGCTGATTTCGACCGTGATCTTGTACTCGCCGGCCGGCAGCAGCGGCACCACGTAACCGCCCGTGCTGTCGCTGGTGGCCGTGCGCTCGAGCGCGGTGTCGAGATTCGTCACCGTGAGCTTCGCGCCCGGCAACACCGCGCCGGTCGAGTCGTTCACCGTCCCAACGAACGTCCCGGTGAAGGTCTGCGCCCAACTCAGGTTCACACCCAAGCTGGCGAGAAAAACCACGACGAAGAGAATTCGAGCAATGGGTTTCATCTGTGCCCTCCATCCACGGCGGTCTAGTCGTCCGCCCTCAGGTAAGAAGGAAATTCCCAGACACGTGCCGGGAACGTGCGCCAACGCCCTAGGAGTGGGCGAATGCTAGTTGCCCCGGGATGCCGTGTCAAGCCCCTCCTCGAATGCGCCGGCCGGCGCGATTTACCGCTTCCCACCCATGTGCTAGCATCGGCGAACCACGGGAGATTCGCGCGCTCCCTCCCACGGTCTGAATGACGGACGAGCACCACATTCTTCGCTCCACCCGCTGGCTCATCGTGATCAATTTCCTGAACCGGCTCTCCGGCTACGTGCGCGACCTGCTGGTGGCCATCCTGCTCGGCACCACCCTAGCCGCCGACGCCTTTGTCGTCGCCTTTCGCATCCCCAACCTCTTGCGCCGGCTGATGGCGGAAGGGGTGATGAACGGGGCCTTCGTGCCCGTGTTCACCACCTGGCGGGTGGAGCGCCCGGAGGCCGAATCCTGGGAGTTCGCCCGGCGCGCGTTCTGGACTCTGGCGGCGGTCGCGGTGGGGTTGACGGTGCTCGGCGTCATCGCCGCGCCCTGGCTGGTGCGGGTCTTCACCGCCTTCAGCCCCGAGCCCGGGCAGTGGTCGTTGGCGGTGGTGTTGACGCGGATTACGCTTCCCTACTGCGCGTTGATCGCCCTGGCTGCGCTCGCGGGCGCCACCCTGAACGCGGTGCGGGTGTTCAACCTGCCGGCTTCCATTCCGCTGCTGTTGAACTCGGCCATCGTGGTGGCGGCGGTCATCGCTTGGTGGCTGGAGTTTCGCGAGCCGGCGATCGCACTGGTGATCGGTATGGTAGTTGGGGGCGTGCTGCAACTGGCGGTGCAGCTCCCTTCGCTGGCGCGGCGCGGGATGCGCTTCCGGGTCAAGGTTGACTTCGGCCATCCCGGAATCCGCCGCGTGGCGCGGCTGGTGCTGCCGGCCTCGGCGGGCGTGGGCATCTACCAGGTCAACATCCTGGTGAGCACCATCTTCGCCAGCCGCGCCGAGGGTTGGATTTCGGCGCTCTACTATGCCGACCGGGTGATGGAATTGGCGCTGGGCATCTACGCCATGAGCGTGGCCACGGTGGTGCTGCCGGTGATGTCCGAGCAGGCGGCGGAGCGCAAGCTCGACGCGCTGGCGCGCACGATGGGGTTTTCGCTGCGCATCGTGGCCTTCATTGTGGTGCCGGCGGCGGTGGGCTTGATGGTGCTGCGCGGGCCGATTGTGCGCGTGCTGTTCGAATACGACACGTTCGGCGCGACCTCGACTGAGCTCACCGCCTGGGCGCTGCTGTTCTATGCCCTCGGCCTGCCCGCCATTGCCGCCATTCGCTTGCTCGTGCAGGGTATCTGCGCCCTCCAGGACGTGGCCACGCCCATACGGGTGATGGCGCTGGCGCTAGTGACGAACGTGGTTTTCTGCTTCCTGCTCGTCGGCCCGTTGGGGCAAGGTGGGCTGGCGCTCGCGACTTCGCTCGCCGCCTACCTGAGCCTGGCGCTGCTCTACGCACTCTTCCGGCGGCGCGTGGCACCCATCAACGAGCGGCGGACAGCGGTGTCGCTCGCGCGGACGACCGTGGCAGCGGCTGGGATGGGCGCAGGCTGTTGGTGGCTCGCCGCGCGCATGGGCCTGATGGAAGTCAGCGGCCTGGGCGCGTTGGCGGGCTGGTCGGCGGCCACGGTGGCCTTCGGGATTCTGATCTATCTCTCGTTGGCGTGGCTCCTGCGGGCCGAAGAACTGGGTGAGCTCTCGACCTTGCTGACCGGCCGGCTGCGGCCGGCTGGCGTCTCGGCCGCCACGGTGGCGGTGCCGCCGACACCCGGTCAGAAATAGCGTCACTCCTGCGTGGCCAATCGTGGCTCGTGAAGGCGGAAACGGCGAAGCGGTGAAGGCTGCGGAGAGCCTTCTTCCCCGCAGGCGACGCTCGCTCTGGCTCCTCCTGCTCCTGGCACTGCCCTTGTTCGTGGCGCTTGATGACTCCTCGCTCTGGGATGCGAACGAAGCGTTCTACGCCCAGACGCCGCGCGAAATGCTGGCGCGGGGCGATTGGCTGGTGCCCCACTTCAACGGCGAGCCGCGGCTGAACAAGCCGCCGCTCTCCTACTGGCTGGTGGCGCTCTTCTACAAAATGCTCTCGGTCTCTGTTTTCTGGGAGCGCTTTCCCATGGCGCTACTCGCCTACGGGTGCGTGTGGGGGGTCTTCTTTGTCGGAAAACTTCTCGGCGCCGAAAACGAAGTCGCCTTGCTGGGCGCAGGCATCTTCGGCACCAGCGCGCGGTTTCTGCTCCTCGCGCGGCGGCTGCTGATTGACACCTTGATGCTGTTTTGCGACCTGTGGGCGCTGGTGTGGTTTCTGCTCTGGCTCAGATCGGACAAGAAAAGCCATTTCCTGCTCGGGTGCGTGTTTCTCGGGCTGGCGTTTCTGGCCAAAGGGCCGGTGGGGCTGCTGCCCGCGCTCTTTCTCCTCGTCTATTTCTGGGTAACGGGCCGGGCGAGCCAGCTGCGTCGCGCGCCCTGGCTCGCTGGCGGCCTGTTGTGCCTCGTCGTCTGCTCGTTCTGGTACGTGCTGCTGGGTGTGCGGATGGGCTGGGGCCCGGTGGTGGATTTCTTTCTGCGGGAGAACCTAGGCCGCTTCGCCTCGCTCAGCTACGGCCCCGCGCGCGGCCCGTTCTACTATGTGGGCGTCTTCTTCGCCGATTTTTTCCCCTGGTCGTTGCTCTTTCCCGCCGCGGTCGCCTGGGCCGCAGCAGGGTGGAAGCGAGGGACGCCGGGCATTGACCGTCGGTGGCTGTGGCTTCTGAGCCTGTGGATCGGGGGCTACTTCCTGTTCTTTTCCCTCTCGCGCAACAAACAGGAATACTACATCCTGCCGCTCTATCCTCTGGCGGCGGTGTGGATCGCTTTCTACCTCGAGCGGGCGCGGGTCTCGCGCCTGCTCTTGGGCGTGGTAGGCGTGCTGCTCCTTGCGTTCATGGTGACGCTGTTCGTTCTCGCGCAGGCGTTGTTTTCTGCGCCCTGGCTCTGGCTGCCGCTGCTCGCGGTTCCCGTGTGCGCGTTCGGTCTCTTTCGCCGCCGCTATGCTTACGTCGTGGCCGGACTAGCATTTTTCTATTTCGCTGTTTTTGCCTTCTATCTGGAGCCGTTCGAGGCCTACAAGCCCGTCCGCCCCTTGGCGGAAATCATCCGCCAGGAAGCGCGCGGGGTGGGAGCCGAGTGGCAGGCGGGATACTACAAGCTGACCGCGCCCAGCCTAGCCTTCTATCTCGACCGACCGATTCTCGAGCTCTATGACCGTGAGCAGGCGGCTGCGATCTTGGAGTCGGAGACGCCGGTGTACTTGATTGTGCCGGGCGAGGACTATGCCGAGTTGGCGCGTGCCACGACGAAGCCGCTCGCAATTGTGGCCGTGCGGCCCAAGTTG
>JACQTG010000228.1 GCA_016210895.1 Acidobacteriota bacterium | reverse complement strand
GCTACATGGGCACGCGCGGTGAGCTCTTCCAGGTGATGAAACTTGTCGGCCAAGGCAAACTGCGGGCTGTCGTCGACCGCACCTTCCCGCTCAGGGAGGCCGCGCAGGCCCACCAATTGATGGAGAAACGCCAGCAGTTCGGCAAGATTGTCCTGAATCCTTAAGGCCAGTCGGCACCCGCAGGCTAGGTAGCGAGGCGTTGGCAAGACTAATCTTGCCTGCCTTTGCACTCGGCCAGGACTTGTGCAAGAATAGCCCTGGTGACTCAAGAGAACGACCAATCGCCGCCGGCAGACGCACAGCCCGACTCTGTGCAGACAATGAGCGGGGCCAGCTACGAAGGTATCCTGCTGACCACGCTCGACAAGGCCGTGAACTGGGCGCGCAAGTCAAGCCTGTGGCCGCTCACCTTCGGCCTCGCCTGTTGTGCCATCGAGATGATGTCGATGAGCGCCGCACGCTTCGACATCGCGCGCTTTGGGGCTGAGGTGTTTCGAGGCTCGCCGCGCCAGTCCGACTTAATGATCGTGGCCGGGCGGGTGTCGCAAAAGATGGCGCCGGTCATCCGGCGGCTCTACGATCAGATGCCGGAGCCGAAATGGGTGATTTCGATGGGGGTGTGCGCCACCTCGGGCGGGGTGTTCAACAACTACGCGCTCGTCCAGGGTGTGAACCAGATCATTCCGGTGGACGTCTACGTGCCAGGCTGCCCGCCGCGGCCAGAGCAGCTGATCTACTCGATCATGATGCTGCAGAAGAAGATCATGGCCGAACGGGGCAGCTTCAAGCGCGCCCTCAACCTCGGCTAGCCAATTCCCCGGCCGTTAATCTGACGCTGGTCAGTGGGCTGCCACTTTCGCTCGAGTGCGGCGTCGCGCGGGGCGTGGACGTGCCCGGCGGGGCTTCTTCGGTGGCGGTGCGGCTTCCTCCGCCGTAGCGGGGGCGAGTTGCACCAGGGAGGTCACGAAAAGCTTAGCGCCATGGTCGCGGAAATCGATGGCGGTGCGCTCCTCGTTGCTCGTCAATATCGTTCCAATGCCGTAAAGGCTGTGCCGGACGTGCTGTCCGGGTTTGTACGTTTTCAAGCGCCCCTCCTCTAACCTGCTGAAAACAAATGCAAAATGGCTGCAAGCAGGCTGCTTGCAGCCGCCCGCTGGGCTCCATCCCTTCCTTTCCCCAGCTACATTATACCACAGCAGCCCCGTTCTTGCCACGTCTCAGCGGGTGCGCAGGAAGGGGAGGGAAGCGACTTCAGCGGCTGCGCCCCCGGCCAGCTGGAGCCGTGTTGCCGGGGTGAGATGTTCGCGGCGCACATAGCCGAGAGCGATCACGCGGCCCAGCGTGGGGGAGCGGACCGCGGTGGTGATTTCGCCTACCTCTCTTGAATTTGCCAGCAGCTTGGTGCCCGCTGCGGGCACGCCCTCGCCTTCGACCAGCAGCCCCGTCAGCTTGCGGTTGACGTGGCCACGGGAGCGGATGCGTTCGATGATCTCCTGGCCGATGTAGCAGCCCTTGGTGAAGCTGATCGCCCGCACCTCCAGGCCCGCTTCCGGAGGCAGGGTCGCCTCCAGGATGTCCACTCCGTACCAGGGGATGCCGGCCTCCACGCGCAGGACGTTCCAGGCAGCCCACCCCACGGGCTTCCAGGGCACGCGCGCCTGCGCAGCAACGAGGGTGTCCCAGACGTTCTGGGCATACTCGACGACGAAGATCAGCTCGTAGCCCAGCCCGCCCGTCTGGCTGACCGCGGCCACGTGGACAGGGGTGCCATCCGCGAGCCGAATCCAGGTGTGGTTGAACTCCTTGCCGGGCAAGGTTTGCGCTCCGGCCGCTTCGAGCAGCGCCGCCGCCGCGGGGCCTTCCACCGCCAGAGCGGTGAGCCGGTCGCTCTGGTCTTCAACAGCCACGTCGTCAGCGAAGACGTACCGCTCGAGTGTTTCCCGCAGGGTGTCCTTCACCGTGGCGTGGGTCTCGAGCAGGATGTGGTCGTCCATCCGCCACAGGTAGAGATCGGCCACCAGGTGGCCTTGCACGTTGAGCAGGGTGGAATAGTTGCCTTGGCCGGGCTCGAGTCCGCGGACGTCGTTGGAGACCATCCGGTGGAGAAACTCGCGATGGTCGCTGCCCGTGGCGACCAGGAACCCCCGGGCGCTCCAGTCCAATACCCCGGCGGCTCGGCGCACCGCAGCGCACTCCTCGGCCACGCTCGTGAACATCTCCGGAATGACACACCCCTGGTGCGAGGCGAATTTCGCCCCGGCGGCTTCATAGCTGGCGTGTAACGCCGACCGGCGTTCCATCCGCTCTGCTATCCTTTCGAAGCAGGGAAGATCAAGGGAGCCCTGCCTTGGCGACTATCCCCGGACGAGGGTTTCGATCCGGCTTGCCAGCTCCAAGTCTTTTTCCGTCACCCCGCCCTGGCTGTGGGTGGAGAGATTGAGCGTCACCTTGTTGTAGTTGACCATGATGTCCGGGTGATGCTGCTCGGCTTCGGCCAGTTCGGCGACTTCGTTGACAAAGGCGATGGCCGGCTTGAACGAGCTCAACTCATACTGCTTGACGATTTCCTTCCCCTTCAGCTGCCAGCCGGACAACTTACCCAGCCGCGACCTGACCTCGCTTTCCTTCAACGGTGGCATCAGGCCCTCCTTCTCTCAGCCAATCTTACTTTGCGATTCGTCGTGCTGAATGCCCGCTATTCTTTTGTACCGCTACCGGCGCAATTTGGCAAGGCAGCGAAAGGGAAAACTGTGGGTCTGGCGGGGCGAAGCAGGTGCGTTCGCATGCGTGCTATAATCGCGCCGCATGGCGCCCCCGCGCAGTCAAGCTGAACCTCGCCTGATTCACGAAGTCATCCCTGTGGGGTTGTTGGCCTGCAACTGCCAGATTGTCGCCGACGCCGACACCCGCGAGGCCCTGGTGGTCGACCCAGGCGATGAGGTGGAGCGGATCGAGGAGATCCTCGGGCGCCATCAACTCCAGGTGAAATACATCGTGAGCACCCACGCCCACATTGACCACGTCGGCGGCCTGGCCCGACTGCGCGAGCGCACTGGCGCTCCCGTTCTGCTCCATCCCGACGACCTCTGGCTCTACCAGAACGTGGCGCTGCAAGCGCAGATGTTTGGCTTCTCCGCGCCACCCATCACCCAGGTGGATATCCCGCTGCGCGCGGGCGACACGCTCAAATGGGGCCGGCTGCTGGCCCACGTGTTGCACACGCCGGGCCACTCCCCCGGGAGTGTCTCGCTCTATCTGCCCGAGCCGGAGAAGAAGCTCCTGGCAGGAGATACGCTATTTGCCGGCAGCATCGGCCGCACCGACCTGTGGGGCGGCTCCTACGAGGGCATTCTGCGCTCCATCCACGACCAGTTGCTCATCCATGACCCCGCCACGCGCGTCTACCCCGGCCATGGCCCCGAAACCACGCTGGCCGATGAGCGCGAACATAACCCTTTCCTGCAGGGCCTCTGAACAGTCAGGGAAGGCGCTACCCAAACAAACTTGAACGGTTTGCTCAGACTTTTGGTCTTACAGGGTGAGAGCCAGTGATGGCGGTGACAGGGCAGGCGATATTGCGTGAGGCCTTTCCGGTCGCGGAGGCTAGGGATGTGGTGGAAGGCCTGGTTCGCGAGCATACCCGGCTGGTCTATCGCGTTGCCTATTCGCTTCTGCGCCATCACGAAGACGCCGAGGATGTCGCCCAGGAAACGTTCATCCGCGTGCTGCGATACGGGAAGCGGCTGGGCAGCGTGCGCGACCCACGCGCCTGGCTGGCCCGCATCGCCTGGCGCGTGGCACTGGACCGCAAGAGGCGCCCGCCGGAGATTTCGATGGAGGAAGCCGCCGACGCCGTACGGGAGCTTGGCACCTGCGGACTCGGTGCGGAGCAAATCGCTCAGAGCCGTCAGATGATGCAACTCCTCGAGCACCTCATCGCCACGCTTCCTCGCAAGCTGCGCAAAGCGCTGATACTTTCGACTGTGGAAGAGCTGTCCGCGGCCGAGGTGGGCGAAGTTTTGCAGATCCCGGAGGCGTCGGTGCGCACGCGGGTCTTCCGCGCGCGCCAGCTCCTGCGCCTCAAGCTGACGGCTGTAGTGGAAGGGAAACATGCCCCATAGGCCAGTGGATGCACTCTTGGACGTTGCACTCGCGCACTATACCCGCGTGGAACCCCCGCCGGGGATCGAGGCGCGTGTGCGGGCGCGGTTGCAGGCAGAACCGCCGTGGGGCCTCCGGTGGGCATGGCGCCCGCTGCTGGCTAGCGGTGTAGCTCTCTTGATGGTTGCGGGAGCCTTCTATGTGGCGCGTCGTCCGCCCTCCCCGCTGGAGCAG
>JACQTG010000232.1 GCA_016210895.1 Acidobacteriota bacterium | reverse complement strand
TGGATGCACAGGTCGTGGTGGCGATGCGCTACTGGCACCCGCTGACGGAAGAAGCCATCTGCACGCTTAACCTGGACGCCTGCGCGGAAATCATTCTGCTGCCTCTATACCCTCAATACTCGAAGGTCACAACCGGAAGCAGCCTGAATGAGTGGAACCGGCAGTATGCCCGGCGAGCCAAAAACTATCTCCCGGTCAAAGTGATTCGGCACTTTTACGACCATTCCCGCTTCATCCAAGCGGTGGTGGAGCGAATCGAGCAGGCACTTGAGCCGTTCGCAGGTTCGGGGCCGCTTCATCTTGTGTTCAGCGCGCATGGGATTCCCGCCGATGTGGTGGCGCAGGGTGACCCCTACGAGGCCCAGGTCAAAGCCTCAGTCGAACTGGTAATGAAGCAGGGACGCTGGAGCTATCCCTATCACGTTTGCTATCAAAGCAAGGTGGGGCCCGGGCGCTGGCTGCAGCCACGGCTCGAAAGCACGCTGGACCGGCTCGCCAGCCAAGGTGCGCAAAACGTCTTAGTCGTGCCGATTTCCTTTGTCTCCGACCACATCGAGACACTCCACGAAATTGACGGCGTGGCCCGCGCCCTGGCGCAGACGCTTGGCCTTCGGCAGTTCGCCCTGATGCCTGGACTCAATGATTCTCCCACCTTCATCCAGGCTCTGGCCGAGTTGGTGCGCGCAGCCGTGGGAGAAACCGTCTCGCCGGGTTTCGAGTTTGCTTGACAGAGTTTGGTGCAGCGACTATAAATTTTTTGGGGCAAAAGAGCAGGGCTCGAAAACAAACAGCTAGATGGCCGACACACAGGTTGACAAGGCGGTCCCTAAAAAGGCACCTGGATTCTGGGCCGGCTTGCGTGGCTTGCTCAAGGCATTCGTCAGACCGCCAGCGACGGCGGTGACGGGCGAGACCGGCCAGAAAGAAGTGCGGCGGATGCGCCGCCGCTTCATCTGGGCGTGTATCTGGGGCTACTTGGGGGTGAACTTCCTGATGTTTCTCCGGTTCTTCTTCCCCCGCGCCCTCTTCGAACCCAAGACCGTCTTCTCGGTCGGCTACCCGTCGGATTTTGGCCTCGGCGTGGACACGCGTTTCCAGCAGGGGTATCGGATTTGGGTGGTGCGGAATGCCGAGCGGCTGTTCGTGATTTACGCCCGCTGCACGCACCTGGGCTGTACGCCGGACTGGAAAGAGAGCGAGAACAAGTTCAAGTGCCCGTGCCACGGCAGTGGCTACGACAGCGAAGGGATCAATTTTGAGGGCCCGGCGCCGCGGCCGATGGACCGCGCCCACGTCAAACTCGACGCCACCGGGCAGATCGTCGTAGACGTCAGCAAGCTGTATCAGTGGCCAAAAGGCGGAACAAACCATTTCAACGACCCGGACGCCTACTTGATTGCCTGAGGCGCAAGACGGCTGACCTCTTTCGGGCGAATGGCGCCCTGCGGGGGAAAGAATGAGTGAAGAAAAAAACGAACGCGGCCGAAACCGCTTGACCGCCCTGCTCGACAACATACAGGAGAAGACCAAGGTTCTGAAGGAGAAAGTCCGGGGAGAAGCCGAGTCGCTCAAGGACCCGCAGAAGACGCAACTCTGGCGCTCGATGTTCCGCGTCAAGCACGACGAGCAGCCGCGGAACCGCGCCCTTGGCGTCCTAACGAACGTTTTTTTCCACCTCCACCCGGCCAAGATCAACCGCGACGCCGTGCGCTACAGCTACACCTGGGGGATGGGCGGCATCACCTTTTACCTCTTCATCGTGCTGACGTTCACCGGGGTGCTGCTGATGTTCTACTACCATCCCACCAAGGTACAGGCCTTCCGGGACATTCTCTATCTCGAGCACGACGTGCCCTTCGGGAAGCTCCTGCGCAACATGCACCGCTGGGCCGCCCACCTGATGATCATCACCGTCTGGCTCCACATGTTCCGGGTCTTCCTGACCGGCTCCTACAAGCGGCCGCGCGAGTTCAATTGGTGTGTCGGTGTCGTCCTGCTTGTGCTGACCCTGTTGCTCTCGTTCACTGGCTACCTGCTGCCAGACGACCAGTTGGGCTTCTGGGCGGTGACGGTGGGCACGAGCATGGCGCGCGCGACGCCATTACTCGGATCCGAAGGTCCCTTCGGGCTCGAATTGGGTATGACCCCTTACAACGACGTGCGCTTTGCCTTGCTGGGCGGCTCGATTGTGGACTCGAATGCGCTCCTCCGGGCCTACATCTGGCACTGCATCGCCATCCCCCTGCTGGCGGCCATCTTCATGGGCGTGCATTTCTGGCGCGTGCGCAAGGACGGCGGCATCTCCGGCCCGAACTCCATCATGCTGGAGTCCGAGATCCGAGAAGAGCGGAAAGACGCGCCGGTGGTGATGATCCCGAGCGGGACGCGACGCGACTAGCGAAAGGTGGAAGCAAGAGAGGGCTGAGATGGACTGGCACCAACTCTGGGAGATTGTTTCCGCACCCGACAACGTCCCCATCGTTGCCCTGCTGTTTCTGATTCCGTTCTATTTCTGGATGGGATTCCGCCAAGCACTGGCCAACGACCGCCTGCTGACGCAGCTCGAAGCCAATCAGGAAATGGCCAAGACCCACCACCGCAAGGCCTTTCCCTTCAAGCCCGGCTGGGACCGCGAGGTGCACGTCTGGCCGTTTTTGATGCGAATCGAATTTCTCGCCGCCATCATCGTAACCTTCATCTTGATGGTCTGGTCGATCACGCTGAACGCGCCGCTCGAAGAGCCGGCCAATCCGAACCTGACGATGAACCCGGCCAAGGCGCCCTGGTATTTCCTCGGCTTGCAGGAGATGCTGGTCTACTTCGACCCGTGGATTGCCGGCGTGCTGATGCCGACGCTGATCATCATCGGCCTGATGGCCATTCCCTACCTCGACACCAACCCGCTCGGCAACGGCTACTACACCTTCCGCCAGCGCAAGTTCGCCATCCTCGCCTTCTGCTTTGGCTTCCTCGTGCTTTGGGTGACGATGATCTTCATCGGCACCTTCATCCGCGGCCCCGGCTGGATGTGGTTCTGGCCCGGCCAGACCTGGGATCACAATCGCCTAGTCTTCGAGGTCAACCGCGACCTGCCCGACATCCTCGGCATCACCAGTGTCTGGGGAAAAATCATCTTTGGCGCCATCGTGGTGGGGCTCTACTACGCCGCGGCGGGCTGGCTCATCCACAAGCTGATCACCTTGACCGAATTCAACCGCAAGGTCTACCGGCGGATGAGCCTGCTCCAATACCTGACGCTGCAGTTCTTGTTGATCACGATGCTGGGGCTGCCCGTCAAGATGCTGGCTCGCCTGCTGTTTCGCATCAAGTACGTGTGGGTCACGCCGTGGTTCAACGTCTAGGGTTGTCACCCACGAAATCGTTGGAGGACCGGGGTGCCTGACGCGCCCGCACAGGACAGAGACCCAGTTACCAGCCAGTCAATGAGCGGGCCGGTTCTGCTCGCCTCGCTCCTCCTGCTGGCATCTCTCGTCTGGGCGCTCTACGACGAGTTCTACGGGCTGCGCCCCTGGAAGGACTATCAGAAACGCTTCCAGGCTCTCTACGCCGACTACCTCGAAAAGCTCAAGCCCGAGCAGCGCGGGCGCGAGCTTGCGGTTCGCCAGTCGGCTGAGTTCCAGCGGCTGGAACAAGCCATGCTGGCCGCCGAACAGGCCGTGGCGCCGCGCGTGCATGAGATTGACCGCCAGACCCGGCTCGTCGAGCACCAGATCGCGGCCCTGACGGATACGTTTCAAACCGCCCGCGGAGAGGTCACGGCCCTGGTGTACGAGCTGGAAACCGCCGGCGGCGAGGCGGCCAAGAAAAAGCTGCGCGCCGAAATCGAAGAAGTCAAGCGAGGACCGTTTCAGGTCCGGCTGCCGCAGGCCGACGGCACGCTCCAAACCGCCAACTTCACCTACGAGGAGCTCGAGGGCGAATTCAACCGCTTGAAAGACCAAAAGGCGCAACTCCTGACCCAGCGTGCCGAGCTCCTGGCCGAGGCCAACCGCTTGCGGCGCGAACGCGACACCTACCTGAACGATCACTTGGTGGGACTTGCGGAACAACAACTGGATGGCCTCACCCGGCAGATGGAAGGTTTTGAAATCGGTATCCGGCAAATCCACGTCCTGTCGGCCGCAAATTTTGCCGTCCCGGAAACCGTGCTGGTCGACCGCTGCCAGTCGTGTCACGTGGGCATGGACCAAGGCCTGGTGCCGCCGAATCTCACCTTGACCAAGGCGGCCTTGGGGGTGCCTCGGAGTACGGACGCACCGTTCACGAGCCACCCCACCCCCGAACTCCTGCGGATTCACGACCCGGAGCAGTTCGGCTGCTCACCCTGCCACGGCGGCAACGGCCGCGCCACCACCAGCGTCACCAAGGGCCACGGCCGACACAAGTACTGGCTGTGGCCGCTCTTCTACCGGGAAAACTTCCAGGCCGGCTGCCAACAGTGCCACGCCAAAGATTTTGTCCTTGAGCATGCTTCCGTGTTGAACGAAGGCAAAGCGCTCTTCCGCCTCCGCGGCTGCGTCGGCTGCCACCGCTACGAAGGCTTCGATAACGAGGCCGAGCAACTGCAGGCGGTCCAGCAGGACGTTCTGCAACTGGAAAAGACCGGCAAGCAGAACGAGCTCGAAATCACCCGCAGCATCCAGCAAGGCGATGAGGCCGAGACCAACCAGGAAGCCCAGCGCTACTATCAGCAGGCGGAAAACCTTCGGGTCACCAACAGCAACATTGACGCCCAAATCGAACAACTGGAGCGCCGCTCCCGCGGCCTGTTGCGTGCCCAGAAAAAAGTGGGCCCGAACCTGAAAGAAATCCGGCTGAAACTGCGCCCCGAATGGATTCCCGTCTGGCTCGAAAACCCCCACGCCTGGCGGCCCACCACCAAGATGCCGCGCTTCCGACTCGATGCGGACGAAATCGAAGCCATTAGTGCGTTCATCTGGCAGTCCAGCATTCAGACTCGCCTGCCCCGCCAGCCCCTCGGCAACCCGCAGCGCGGCAAAGAACTGTTCGAGAGCCGCGGCTGCATGGCCTGCCACAGCGTGGGCGGCGTGGGAGGAGACTTTGCCGCCGACTTGAGCCGCCTGGGTGAGAAGGCCAACTACGACTACATCGTACGCTGGATTCACAATCCGCGCGAGCGCACGCTTCCCTACTGCCCCTACGAGAAGCGCGACATCGGCCCGCGCGACTATGCCCGCAAAGGATTACCGTTTGTCTTCGACCTCGAGCATTCCAAATGTCCGAACGACGGCCACGAACTCCAAGTCCAACAGGTGACGGTGATGCCGAGCCTGCGGCTCACCTGGCAAGAGGCGCGCGACATCGCCAGCTACCTGTTGACGCTGCGGCAGGAGGACCCGGGCACCTACCCGCGCGCTCCTTTCCTCGATGACCCGGAACTGAAAGGGCGCGGGCGCCAACTCGTGCGCCACTATGGCTGCGCCGGCTGCCACGAAATCGCGGGCTACGAAGAGGAAGGCCGCATCGGAACCGAGTTGACCAACGAGGGCAGCAAGCCCATTGAGCGGCTCGATTTCGCCCTCCTCACTGAGAAGGCCAAACGCGGCCTCCTCCCCGATGGATCGAAGTCGCCGCGCGGGAGGTGGTATGACCACAAGGGTTTCTTCGAGCGGAAGCTCACCAACCCGGCCACGTTTGACCAGGGCAAAGTCAAGGAGCCGCGGGAGCGCTTGCGCATGCCGACGCCCAATCTGACCCCCGAGCAGGTTACGGCCCTGACTACCTTCCTGCTCGGCAGCGTCGATCCGACCATCCCGCAACATCTCCGCTACGAGCCCGCCGACCACCGCCAGGACATCCAGGCCGGCTGGTGGATCGCGACCAAGTACAACTGCGTGGGCTGCCACCAGGTCCGCATCGGGCAAGAGTCCGTGCTGATGAGCTTGCCCCAATACCAGACTCCGGAAGGCAAGGAACAGTTGCCGCCCAGCCTGATCGGCGCCGGCGCGCGGCTGAACCCAGAGTGGATGAAGCAATTCCTTGAGAATCCCGCGCTGAGCGAAACCCAGTTGGATCGCAACGGCGTGCGTCCCTACCTGCGCGCCCGTATGCCTACCTTCTATCTCTCGACGGAAGAGATTGCCAAGCTGGTGCGCTTCTTCCAGGCGCTCTCAACTCAGCCGCTGCCTTACATCCCGCCCAAGCTCGAGCCCTTGACCGGCCAGGAGCGGATGCTGGCCCGGCAGTTGTTCACCCACCCGGCTGCGCCGTGCTTGCGGTGTCACGCCACCGGTGATCCGGCACACGACCGTACCGCCACAGCGCCGAATTTCCTCCTAGCGGCCGAGCGCTTGAAACCCGCCTGGACCGAGCGCTGGATCGTCGATCCGGCCAGAATGCAGCCGGGAACTTCCATGCCATCCGGGCTGTTCCGGCGGGAGGGCAACCGCTGGGTGTTCGCCGGCCCTACCCCGGAAAGCTTCCGCGGTTACCGCGGCGATCATGCTGACTTGCTCGTGCGCTATATGTTTCAGTTCACCCCGGAAGAACAGCGCTTGCTAACGGGCCGAGCCGCGAGCGCAAACCGTGCCGGCGGAGAGCGCGCAAATTTGGTACAATCGCAATGACAAGGACTTCGGCAATTCTTCAATTGAGAAAGGTGCAAACCCGATGACGAAAGAAAAACTCGTAAGCTTGGCAACAACCCTGGTGCTTCTGTTCGCAGTCGGCTGCAAGAAAGAGGCTGAGGTTACTTCCGAGGGAGGCCCGACGCCCGAGGCGGCGCCGGTGGCGCAGATTGACCCGGCCACGGCGGCCGCGGTGACGGGCAAGGTCAGCTTTCAAGGAACACCGCCGCGGATGCCCGCTTTGCGGATGGACACGGAAGCCGCCTGCATGAAAGTACACAAGGAACCGGTACGGTCGGAAGAAGTAGTCGTGAACGAAAACAGGACGCTGCGCTACGTGCTCGTCTACGTCAAAGAGGGGTTGGGGAACGTTTCTTTTCCGACGCCCAGTGAGCCCGCTGTCCTGGATCAGAAGGGGTGTCTGTATATCCCCCACGTCTCCGCCGTGCAGACGGGACAGGAGATTCATATCCTGAACAACGATCCCACCACGCACAATATTCACCCCGTGCCTAAAAATAACCGCGAGTGGAACACGTCCATGCCGCCGGGGAGCGAGAACCTGGTGCGCAGTTTCCCGCGCGAAGAAGTGGCCGTTCCCGTCAAGTGCAACGTGCACCCCTGGATGAAGAGCTACATCGGCGTGTTCAAGCACCCGTTCTTCGCCGTCACGGGCCCGCAGGGTGCCTTCGAAATCAAGGGGTTGCCACCGGGCGAATACGTCATCGAGGCCTGGCACGAGCGGTACGGGACGCTTCAGCAAAAGGTTACGCTGGCGGCCAAGGAGAGCAAGACGGTTGAGTTCACGTTCGCGGGTGCAGGTGGGAACTAAGGTAGCCCGGAGGCCACAACCTCGTTGAGCAGGGGAAAGACCGCCTCGGCTTCTCGACGAAGTTTCCACTTGAGGCGGGGGGTCTCCAAGCCGGCCACGACCGGGCAGCGTTTGTGGCCCTCCTTGCTTACCCCCTCGCCAGCAAAAAGCTCGAGCAACGCGATCCCCGCTGCGCTTTTTCCTTCTTGGTGTGAGTGATTAGGACAGCGAAGGCACCTGCGCCAAGGGCAAATGCCTCAGCCATGAAGCACGACGCAACGCCAACCCCGGACGATCTCGGCCTGCACCGTTTCGCGCTGATGGTGGCCGGGAGCACGTGGCTGTTGCTGGTGGCGGGCGCGCTCGTTACCAGCAATGACGCCGGTCTGGCAGTGCCGGATTGGCCCCTGTCGTACGGCAGTTGGATGCCACCGATGGTGGGAGGCATTCTCTACGAGCATGGCCACCGTATGGTGGCAAGTTTCGTGGGGCTGCTCACCATCATCTTGGCCATCTGGCTGTGGCGACGCGAACCGCGTCGCTGGGTGCGCCGCCTGGGGCTTCTGGCTCTCCTGGCGGTCATCATGCAGGGGGTTCTGGGCGGGATCACGGTCTTGTTTCTGCTGCCCACGGCGGTGTCGGTGGCCCACGCCTGCCTGGCGCAGTTGTTTTTTTGCGCCGTCGTCAGCCTTGCTCTGGTAACGTCCCCGAGCTGGAAGCGCGCGGCTCACCCGTTCGAAGATCGAGGCCTGCCACGAGTCAGCTGGCTGTGCCTGCTGGCCAGTGGGACGATTTTTCTCCAACTCCTGCTGGGAGCGCTTGTGCGCCACCGTGCCGTCGGTGTGGCCGCCCATGTGGTAGGCGCTGTGGTGGTCACGCTCGCCGTGGCCGCCGCGCTGGCTTCGCTCTATCGCCGCCATCTCGCCGCCGGGCCGCTCCGGACCACAGCGCGGTGGCTGCTGGTTCTGCTCAGTGTGCAGCTGGGCCTGGGCGTCGGCTCGTACTGGATTCGACTGGCCACGAAAGACGCGCCGCAGCCCGAGCCGGCGGCGGTGGCCCTGACCGTGTTGCACGTGACCTTCGGGGCTCTACTGCTGGCGGCGAGCGTCATGCTCAGTTGGCAGGCTCATCGCTGGCTGACTCCCGCACAGACAGCGCTCGAACTCCCTTCGCTTCCGGAGAAGGCGACGCCGTGAGGGCTACAACCGACATCCTGAGCCTGCATGTCAGCTCAGCCAGCGACAGC
>JACQTG010000227.1 GCA_016210895.1 Acidobacteriota bacterium | reverse complement strand
GGCGAACCACCAGCCGGCATGGCTGGCCTCGCCGCCAGGCCCGTACTCGGGGTTGTCCACCGGAAACAGCGTGTAGAGGCTGGGAAAGACAGCGAGGAACTCCTCCAGCTTCGGACGGAGCTGTGCGGTGGGCAGGACGGTCTCGAAGCCGGTTTGGGCGCGCGCGTCGGGGTCGTCGGGGCCGAGCTTCGGGCCTTCCCAGCGCTCGCGCGGTTTGTTGCGCGGCGGGAGCAAGAGAATCTCCTTGGGGAAGTTGCGCGCCCGCGCCTCGGGACTGTCCGGGATGAGGATCAAAGCGGCGCCGGGTTGGTTATGGCCGGTGAGGTAGTAGAAGTTTTCCTCCTGGCGGAAGGTTTCGGCCGGGGAAATTTCCTCATCGCCGGTGTAGCCGAACAGCACCACCACCCCGTTGACGCGCGCCCGCAGGGACTCGCGGCGGCTCTGGTATTCCGCCAGCGCTTCTTTCTCCCGCGCACGGACAATGTCGGTGGTGGCCAGGGTCGTAGTGAGCAAAACCAGCAGCAAGCAGCGGATGCGCATAGTCTCCTCTCCGAGTTGGGTCGTCGCGTCGGACGCGGGGAGATTCTACTGCAACCTGGTGCTTCGGCTGGCGCAAACTTGGGCGGGTGTACTGGTGTTCGGGCTTCGCTCGATGAACCATCCGGGACGCAATTCTGCTATGCTGACGCGGTTTTGGCGGACCCGTAGGGAGGGCAACGGAATGACGGCAGAGCAACAACGGGGACTCTCGGAACGCCTGCAACAGGCCTGTGCGGAGTTGCGCACGCTGGAGGAAGAAATCAAGTCCGGCCAGGTCGATCCGCGCGTCTTGCGCGAATTCCGCGAAGCCGTCGATCACGTCCGGCTGACCGCCTGGGCGGTGCAGAAGTGGATCGGCCTGCCCTCCGATGAGAAGGAAAGGATGAACGTATTTCCCGTGCTGACCGCCGAACGTGTCCATCGTGCCACGCGGATCAGCCAGGACTTGACGCAGGATATGGAAACCGGTGGAGTGCCCTTTGGCTCGCAGGCACTCAAGCAGCTTTTCGCCGCCGTGGAGGGGCTTTATCGTTCCCTGCAGCGATTCTTCAGCCGGTCGCAGCCTACTTGACGTGGGCTATGGGCAGGCGAAAGGGAAAGCTGTGGGCAAACAGCGCGGTGAGCCGGGCGAGATAGGGTTGCGCCAGCGAGAGCACACCAGAATAGAGATACCCCCACACAAACAGGCAGAGGAAGGGCACGGTGGGGTAGTGGGCGCTGGAGACAGCATAGACGGTGGCCCAGATGAAGTAGCTGCCCAGACCGAGTTCCAGCAGCGGAATCCAGCCACCGCGGCGGCGATAGACCTTGGCAAACCAGGGCTCGTCCGGGGTCGCGCGCCGCGCTTGGCGCTGTCCGTCAATGCGGTACTTGGGGGTGCGAGCAAAGGCTGTTTGAACGCCGAAGAGCGCTTCCAGCACCGCCTTGGCGTTGCGCAGCGCCACCCCGATGCCGACAGCCATCAGCAGCGGCAGGAAGAGGAAGGTGCGCTTCCAGGTGCGGGGATAGAGCTGGCGCTGGGCAGTCAGATAGAAAGTCGACACCGAACAGGTGGCGAGGAGAAAAAGCGGCAAGTCGAGGTAGAGCACCTGCGCCCAACCCTGGTAGAAGCGGATGATCATCGCCGGCAGGAAAAACACCGACAGCGCTACCATCAGCGGGTAGCTCAGCGCGCCGGTCAGGTGCCAGAAGGCTTCGAGCTTGACCCGCGCGGGTAGGGGCGCCGCGAGCACCCGTGGCAAGATTTTCCGGGCGGTCTGGATCAGCCCTTTTGCCCAGCGCGCCTGCTGGGCTTTGAAGGCGTTCATCTCCACCGGCAGCTCGGACGGGCATTCCACCTCGGGCAGGTAGAGGAATTTCCAGCCCTGGAGCTGCGCCCGGTAGCTCAGGTCGGTGTCCTCGGTCAGGGTGTCGTGCTGCCAGCCGCCGGCGGCTTCGATGGCGCGGCGCCGCCAGATGCCTGCCGTACCGTTGAAGTTGAAGAACAGGCCGGCACGGGAGCGGCCGCCATGTTCGAGCACGAAGTGGCCGTCGAGCAGGATGGCCTGGACTTCGGTCAGCAAGGAGTAGTGCCGGTTGACGTAGCTCCAGCGCGTCTGCACCACCGCCACCTGCGGGTCGGTGAAGTGGTGGATGGTGCGGTGGAGGAAGTCGGCCGGGGGGAGAAAGTCGGCGTCAAAGATGGCGATGAACTCGCCGCGGGCTTGGGCGAGCCCGGCGGCGAGGGCGCCGGCCTTGTAGCCGGTGCGGTGGTCGCGGTGAAAGAAGCGGACAGGGAAGCCCTGAGCCTGGCCGCGCTCGACCCAGGCGCGGGCGATCTCAGTGGTGGCGTCGGTGGAGTCGTCGAGGACTTGGATGTCCAGGCGGTCGCGCGGGTAGTCCATCTGGCTCACCGCTTCGAGCAGGCGCTCGACCACGTACTGCTCGTTGTAGAGGGGAAGCTGTATGGTAACGTAGGGCAATTCCGCGAAGGATGACGGCGCAGGCGGTTGGTGGAGGCGGTGCTTGTGGTAGAGGTAAACCATGCGGTAGCGGTGCAGGCCGTAAAAGCTCAGGATGAGCAGGATGACGAAATAGGGAACGACCAGCAAAAGGTCAAAGGCATCGATTTGATAGCGGCCGCGGAACGGGTCGTCCTGCACCAGCAGCCGGAAATACTCCAGCACGGGGTTGGCGGCGGCGAGCAGTTGCGCAAACATCAGTGGCTGCGGCTAAGCGAGTGAAATCCTTGCCTGTGGGTCTCGGCCTCGTGGGCGTTGCGCTGGCCGGCGTTTTCCTCTGGCTGCGCCGCTTCGAACCCTTCGACCAGCACGTGCCGGAAGTCGTTGGGGTGGGCCTGCTGGCCGGCGCGCTCTATCTCTTAGGCGTCTTTCTTATCTTGCGGCCCAGGGCGTCCGACTCCAGACTCTCGCTCGGCGTAGTTCTGGTCGGCGCGCTGACCTTTCGGCTCATTCTTCTCGGCGCTGCACCCACGCTCTCCGACGACCTTTATCGCTACCAGTGGGAGGGCCGGGTCCAGGCCGCGGGCTGGAACCCCTATCGGGTGGTGCCCGACGACCCGGAGGTTGCGGGGCTGCGCGATGCCAGTTACCCGCGTGTTTCCGGCCAACACGTTCCGCCCGCCTACCCGCCCCTGGCTGAGCTCTACTTCTACGCGCTCGCCCGGGCAGGAAAGCTAGCGGCGTTCAAGTGGGCTGCCCTCGGACTTGACCTCGCGACCCTGGGAATCGTCCTGCTGTTGCTGCGCATCCGGGGGGAGCCGCTGGTGCGCGCGCTCGTGTATGGCTGGTGCCCGCTGGTGGTACTCGAATTCGCCGGCCACGGCCACTACGATGCGCTCGTGTTGGCCACCCTCCTGCTGGCAATCCTCTTGATTATCAGAAAGCAGCGTGGCGCGTCAATGGCCGCGCTGGCGGCGGCAGCGCTGGCGAAATGGTTTGGGCTGCTGGCCTTGCCGGCCTTTGCCACGCGCACGGGTTGGCGCTGGGTCTCGGTATTTGCCGGGACGTCTCTTCTTATCAGTTGGCCCTATCTCGACGCTGGCCGGGAACTGGTTAGCGGCTTGGTGGCCTACGGGGAGCAGTGGCGCAACAACGAGAGTCTGTTTGCGCTGCTGCGCTGGGTGACGCAACGCGATGATGTGGCCGCGGGGCTGGCGCTGGGCGTGGTGGTGGGGCTGATGGTGTATGCGGCCCAGGCGCGGGTGGAGCCGCTGCAGGCATGTTACTGGCTGGTGGGGGCCATCTTGCTGCTGTCGCCGTCGGTATTTCCCTGGTACGTCACCTGGCTGGTGCCCTTCCTCTGTTTCTTTCCTCATCGGGCTGCGCTGCTGTTTACCGTGACGGTGCTGCTGAGCTACCACGTGGTCATCGGCTATCGCATCTTGGGTGTGTGGGAGTATGACCGCGGGCTGGTGCTGCTCGAGTACCTGCCGGTCTACGGCTTGCTCCTGTGGGGAGTGATGAAGAGCCGCCTCAGTGGTGGAGGAAGTTGGCGAGCCAGGCCAGCGCTGTCCCCGCCGTCATAACGCCTACGCTCAATCGCGTCCACCGGCCGCCCCGTCGGCGAATGAAAGCCAGCCAGTTGGCGTAGGCGAGAAAGCCTGCCGAGAAGACAAAGAGCAGCCAGGCGTAGCGCTCGGCCAGCGCCCCCGCTGCCGCCCCGCTCAGGCCCGCCGCCCCGGCGAGCGCCGGCAGGATTCATCACCAGGGCAGCGAGAGCAGCAAGCTGGCGAAGCTGGAGAGTGTTGCTCGCATCGTGTGCCGTCCGATTATCGTCGAGGGGTGAGGCTGGCGGGTAGGGGTTCTTTGTTCTTCAATACCTACACAAGTGCTTAGTGCGGAGAAACAGAGGATACCGAGGGGTGGGGGTTAGAACTTCAGCACCAGACCGAAGCGGAGGCGGTTCTTCCCCACCCACGTGTCACCGACTTTCACGCGGACGTGGTCGTACTGGACGGCGCGGAGTGCGAGCGGGCCGATGAGGTTCACGTCGAGCCCGCCGCCGACGTTGGTGGCGAAGTGGGCGCGGACGTTGTTCTCAATCGTGATTGGGCCGACGGTGAAATCGTCGAACTTGGTCAGGGCCACGCCGAGCATCCAGTGGACGAAGACGCTGGCGTGGCGCGCGCGGATGATGACGCGCGGCCCGGACATCAGGTGGTAGGTGCTGAAGTTGATGTCCTGGATGCAGCCCGAGGGCGTAGGCACGATGGCGATGCAAATGAGTTCGGTGCTGCCGGTGCCGCGCTCGCCGGTGATGTCGGTGGTGAGGCCGAAGTAGCGGATGAAATTGTTGCTCAAGTTGACCGCCAAGCCCTGGGCGACTTCGTTCTCCACCGCTCCGGAGCCCGAGGGCGAATAGGCGTAGC
>JACQTG010000236.1 GCA_016210895.1 Acidobacteriota bacterium | reverse complement strand
TGCGCGCGCGGCATTCGGAACTCGATGAGGCGAGCAGGCAGGCGCTCGGCCATACCATTGCCGTCGCCGCGTTGCGCTTCTTCATGCTCAAGTTCAGCCGCTCGGTGGTCATCGCCTTCGATTTCAAGGAGGCGTTGAGCTTCGACGGGGAGACCGGGCCCTACGTGCAGTATGCGGTGGTGCGCGCGCGCAACATTTTTCGCAAACTCGAGGAGCAGGAGCCAAACTCCTCGCTGGCAGGCGTCATCGGGCAGCTTTCAGCCGCGCAGGCCGAGCGCTGGCTGGCCGCGCCTGACGGCGACGAATTCTGGGAGCTGGCGCTCGACGCCGCCGAGATTCCCCAGCTGGCGCGGGCGGCGGTGGAGCAACAGGAGCCGGCGCTGGTGGCGAAAAAGGTGTTTCAGACGGCGCAGCGGTTCAATCTCTTCTATCACCGGCACCACATCTTGAGCGAGCCCGATGCGGAGCGACGGGCGTTTCTTCTGCTGTTGACTGACTACGTGCAGCGGCAGCTCACCCGCGGGCTGGCGCTGCTCGGCATCGACGTCCCCGACCGGATGTAGCCCTACTAGCGGTTGACAAGCAGATCCTTCCCCCGCCCCTTTCCACGACCTCTCAAGCACCCGCGCGTGCTCTGAGAAAGGGCGGGGTCAGGATGACAAGCGGGAGGCTGGTTCGATTCGGGGAGTTCCGCTCCGGTACTGGGATGGCGCTGCGATGGGCTCACCGTCCGACGCGATCGCTCGCCGTAATACCTCCATCGTCGCCCTTCGCTTACCTCTTGCGCGAGGAGGCGACTAGCCGAGGAGGAGCTTGCGGACGGCGGGCTCGGCGGTCATTTTCACCAGGACCATGACGGTGTCGCCGCTGGCGAAGGTGGTTTCGCCACGGGCGACGATGGCCTGCTGATCGCGAAGGACGGTGACGATGGTGCAGTCGGCCGGGACGGTCAGCTCACGGAGTTTCTTCCCCAACGCGGGTGAACTGGAGTCCAGCGTGTACTCCATCAACTCCAAGCCGCCGGTGCGCAGGTCGAGCAGGGTGCGGATGCGGGTAGTGGGGAGCTCGGACTGGATGACCGAGGTGATGATGGCGGTAGAGCTGACGGTGACATCGACACCGAGGCGCTGCATGATCAGCTCGTTGCGCGGGTTCTTGACCCGGGCGATGGTCTTGGGCACGCCAAAGCGCTGCTTGGCGATCTGGCAGGCGATGAGATTGTCTTGGTCGTGGTTGGTGACGGTGACGAAGACGCTGGCGCGGTCGGCGCCCGCCTCTTCCAGCACCGCGGTGGAGGAGCCGTCGCCGCGAATCACCGGACAGTCCACCTGCTGCGAGACGAGCGCGAACACCTTGGGGTCGGTTTCGATAAGGGTGACTTCTAGGTTGTTTTCCAGTAGCGCCTTGGCCAGAAAATAGCCCACGCGGCCGCCGCCGACGATGATGACGTAGAAGGGCCGGCCGGGTGGTGTCTCGGTTGGTTGCGGTGTGGGCAGGGGCGCTTCGAGGCCGTGCCCGCGGGCACGCGCGTAGGTCTTTTGAAACGAGATGGGGCGGTCCGGAGGTTGCTGGAGTTGGGCCACGAGGTATTCGGCGCCGGCGACGGTGATGGGCAAGGTTTCGATGCCGGCCGCGCGGTAGGTGGCTTCCCGCGCCGGGTCGTAGACGACGGCGACGACCCGAGGAACTTGGTAGATGACGCGCGCAACCTGGGCGGCCATCAGGTTAGTGTTTTCATCACGCGTGAGCGCCAGCAGCACGTCGGCTTTGTCGGCCCCCGCCGTCTGCAGGACGTGTTCATCGATGGCGTTGCCGGCCAGGAAGCGGGCGTGGAGGTCGCGGTCGCGGCGCTCGAGCACCGCGCGGTCCTTGTCGATGACCACCACCTCGTGCTGCTGCGTGTCCAGCAGCTTCACCACCTGGCGACCCAGCCGCCCGTAGCCGACAACGATGATATGCATAGCCCGACTCTTAGATGCCGAAACCGATTCTATCCTTAGGACGACCCCAAGTGCAGGACATAGTGCACCAGGCTGCGCAGGCCGACGCCGGTCGGCCCTTTCGCCAGATAGGATTTGCCCTCTTCGAGCCAAGCGGTGCCGGCGATGTCGAGGTGCACCCAAGGCGTGTCTTCGACGAACTCCTGCAGAAACATGGCGGCGGTGATAGCGCCGCCGCCGCGGCCGCTGCCAGTGTTGCGGATGTCGGCGATGTCGCTCTTGATGGCTTCGCGGTAGTCCTCCTCGAGCGGCATGGGCCAGAACTTCTCCCCCGCGGCGCGCGCGCTTGCCACGACCTCGGACTGAAATTTCTCGTTGTTGGAAAACACGCCGACGTTGTGCGCGCCCAGGGCGACGACGATGGCGCCGGTTAGCGTGGCGGCGTCGATCAGGTGGGTGCAGCCGCGTGTGCGCGCATAGGTCAAGGCGTCGGCCAGCACCAGGCGACCTTCGGCGTCGGTGTTGACGACTTCAATTGACTTCCCTGCCAGCGAGACCTGCACGTCGCCGGGCTTTTGCGCGCGCCCGCTGGGAAGATTCTCGGTGAGCGGGATGAAAGCCATCACCTTGACTGGCGGCTTCAGCTCAACCAGCGCCCGCAGTACGCCCAGTACCGTGGCCCCGCCGGCCATGTCGTATTTCATTTTCTCCATCCCTTCGCTGGGCTTGATGGAGACGCCGCCGCTGTCAAAGGTAATGCCCTTGCCGACGAGGCCCAGCACAGGACTGCCGGGCCTCGCCTGCGGCGGCTGGTAGGTGAGGATGACGAAGCGCGGCGGCTCCTCGCTGCCCTGGGCGACGGAAAGAAACGCTCCCATCTTTTCCTCGGCGATGCGCTTCTCGTCCCAGACCTCCACGCCCAAACCGGCTTGGCGCGCGACTTCGGTGGCGCGCTCGGCGAACAGCCGCGGCGTCAGGCGATTGCCAGGCTCGTTGACGAGCTCGCGCACTAGATTTTGCGCCTCGCCGATGATCCCCCCACGGCGGATGGCCTCGAGCAGCTCTTTCCCCTGAGCAGGCTCGAAGCCGGCGAGTTTGAGCGCGGCGATGGTTTTGTCGTTTTTCTTTTCGGTTTTGTAGCGTGTGGGCTCGAAGTTAGCGAGCAGGACCCCTTCCGTGAGCCACTGCGCCGCGTCCGTCGTGCGGTGCGGGGGACGAACGAGAAAAGTGAATTCGGTTACGCTGCGGCTCTTCAAGTACCGTGCTGCCGTCCCGGCGAGCCGGCGTAGGTCACTTGCCGGTTCAAACTTCTCGGAATTCCCTGCGCCGAGAAGAAGGAGTCGCTGGGCCTGGAGCCCCGGCGGCTGATGAAGCAGCAGCGTTTCTCCAGCTTTTCCTGTCAGTTCTCCGGCGTCGGCGAGTGCCTGGAGCTGACCCGCGGTGGCACGATTCAAGTGCGCGACCACATCCCCGAGCAGCGCGTCCGTTTCGAACACCCAGGTGACGAGCGCGGGCGTGGTCACCACCTCGGAGGAATCAAAGGTGAGTTTGACGTCGAGCACAGCCGACTCCTACTAGCGATAGCGTTCCAGTTCCTGCTCGGTCTCCCGATCGAGGATGCGTCGCCGGGCTTCGGCGCGCCGATCGTAGACCTTCTTCCCACGGGCAAGTCCCAGCTCGCATTTGGCGCGGCCGTTCTTGAAATAGACTCGCAGCGGTATCAAGGTCAGGCCTTTTTCCTGCACGCGCCCAGCCAACTTCTCGATCTCCTCCTTGTGCAGGAGCAGCTTGCGCGTGCGCAGCGGATCATGCTGGGCGTAGCCGGCACTGCGATAAGGGCTGATGTGGCACTTGGCGAGCCACAGTTCCCCGCCCCGCACGAAGGCGTAGGCGTCGCGCAGGCTGGCGCCGCCCTCGCGCAGCGACTTGACCTCGCTGCCCGTCAGCATCATTCCCGCCTCGTAGCGCTCGAGGATGTGGTAGCGAAAGGAAGCCTGGCGGTTCTGGGCGACAACTTTGACCGCCGGCTTGTCGGCGGGTGAGGTTTTGCGCTGGGCGGGCTTGGCCATCTGCGGCTCACTCGTGTCCTTCCAAAACCCCTTATCATAGCCAGTCGCTGCCAGACCGACAAGTGACGGGGCGGCTCGGGTAGTGTCCCAGTTTGGCCTCTTGAGGTGTTCAGCCCCGTGGCTCCGGCCACGGGGCCCAGCGGCAGGAGCCGCTGGGTCGAACGTAAGAACGTGATCAAGACACC
>JACQTG010000235.1 GCA_016210895.1 Acidobacteriota bacterium | reverse complement strand
CACCTTGGCGGAGGCGTTCGGGCCGGCCAGCTCGGACAAAACCTCCAGCCCGTCTTTTTCCGGCATGCGCAAGTCGAGGACAATCACATCCGGCTTGACCTTCTGCCAGAGCTCCACGCATTCGATGCCTGTGCGAGCCTCGCCCACAACCGTGATGTCGTCTTCCGCTTCCAGCAGCTTGCGCAAGCCTTCGCGGAAGATGGTGTGATCATCCGCAATCAGCACCCGAATGGAGGAACGTGCTTTGGCCATCGTCAGCTCAGCGGGATGTCTACCCGCAGGGTCGAGCCACTGCCGGGCGTGGAGTCGATCGTCAGCGTGGCCCCCAGCGCGCGCGCGCGCTCGCAAATCGAAACCGGGCCCAGGCCCAGCTCCTCCAGCGCGTGCTGCGAATACGTGCCGCTGAAGGAAAACCCGCCCCCATCGTCGTCGACGAGCAGCCGCAGGCAGCCTTCCTCCTCGCGCAGCTTCACCAGCACGTGCGAGGCCTGGGCATGCTTGCGCACATTATGCAGCGCCTCACGCAAAATTAGAAACACTTCTCGACAGACGCCCTCCGGCAAGGCTGACCCCACCGGCTCAACCAGCACGTCCACGGCAATGCCGGTCTCCTGCTGCCACTGGCCACAATGAGCGAGAATCCAGTTCGCCAGGTCGGCCGGGGGAACGTGAACCGATTTCAGCGTGCGCACGTAGGCGCGCAACCGCTCCTTCTCCTCGCGCACGACCGCCCGCAGCCGCTCCAGTTCGGCCGAGAATTTCCCACCGTCCTGGCCCGCCTGTCGCAGCAGCACACTCAGCTGCATTTCCAGGCTGGCAACCGTCTGGGCCACGCCGTCGTGGAGGTCGCGCGCAATGCGGTCACGCTCGTCATTGGTGGCCTGGGCCAGCAGACGCCGCACCATCAACAGATTGGCGAGAATCGGCGCCAGCGAGTTGAGCAACTGCTGCAGGCCATCAAACTGCTCGAGCGTAAACGCCCCCGTATGCCCATCGAGCAGCCACAGTCGGCAGGGGGAGCCCCTGGAGACTGGAACCGCCACACTCAACAGCGTTTTCGGTTGGAATTCCTCCTGAAAGCGCACGGGCAGAACAGGTGGCGCCGCGGGCCGGTCGCTCAAGCCCTGTCGCCCCAGCGCAGCCGTTGCCAGCGAACCCGAGACGGTGTGGGCAAGAAAGCTGACTTCGTTCCCATCCACCAAGAAGGTAGTGGCATCTCGTGGCGGTCGTTCATCCTCGCAGTAGGATTCCCCGGAAGCTGCACGGGAGAAGTGCCAAACTACGACGCGGTCAGTTTCCTCATCGCGATGGGCCAAGAGGCAGCGGTCGGCGGGAAAGCGGCGACACAGTTCGGCCATCCACCGCCGCCACACCTCATGCCAGGGCGCGTCTAGCCGCAGCAGACTCGCCATGCTTTCGGTCTCGTAGCGTTGTTCCAGGTAGCGACGTTCCCGCGCGGCGAGGTACCCGACCAAACCGCCTCCCGCAACCAGACCCATCAGCACCGCCAGACGCTCCTGAGAAAGATAACCCCTCCAGACTTCGGCCTCTTGCCAGACTGCCATCCGCAGCGTGGCCAGAAGAAACAGCGCGCTCATAACCACGCTGACGAGTAGCGCGGTCACCCAGCCGCGCCGCACGCCCGCCACCACGGCCAGGAAGAGGACAAAGTAGAGGACGCCCAGCGGCATCGCCCGCGCCGCTAACAGGACCACAACCAGAACGATCAAGTCCCCCACCAGCGCCCGCGACGCCCAGCGCATTTCCGCCTGCCGATGCAAGAACACCAGCACCGACAAGCCATAGGCCAGGTAGACCCCAAACGTGAACAGCAGCAACGTATGGCCGAGAAGATTAAACGCCGGCAGCAACAGAGCCGTCAGCAGCAGCCCCGCGGCCAGGATGACACGACCCAACGCAGTCAGTCGCTCGCTGGCAAGTTTGGCCGAATTCATCGCTTCATCCCGAGAGCGTATGGCGGCTGGTGCGGAAGCCAGGCGGCAGATTCAAGTGGCGTTATTCTAGGCAACCCCGTTCAGCCTGTCAACGCAGCTTGCCCCTCGGAGGAGGCGCTGGGCTGGGCTTGCCTCGAGCCAAGTGCTGGCTCAACCGCTCGGTCGCTTCCTCCAATCGCTGCCGGTTTTCTCCCAACCCGGCCCAGAGGTCACCGTTGCGCTCCAGCCGGGCGAAGATGGTCTTCAGATTGAAGCGATCGGGGCGTAGAGTCGTGCGGAGCTCGTTCGGGCGGACCGGTGTCGACACCGGCGCCCGCGGCTGGGCCCGCACTACGTAGGGTGCGGCCAGTGGCCTTCCGTGGGCATTCTGGAAGCAATCGATGTGAACTTTACCGGGGCTACGCTTGGCCACGGCTCGCTCCTGCGTGACTTGCTCGGGGATCTCCCAAGCCACGAGCCGCGCCACGACTTCGGCAAAGTTGCGCACCTGCTCAAAGCCGTAATTGCGCTCGATGGGTAGGTAGAGGTGAATGCCCGTGGCCCCGGAGGTCTTGACTCCTGCCTCCAGGCCAAGCTCGTTCAGGGTGCGCAGCAAATGCCGCGCCACGCTCACTACAGTCGAGAACTTCGTCTGCTGCGCCGGGTCCAGATCGAACCAGATGTAGTCCGGGTGCTCAGGGTCATCCACGCGGCTGGCCCAGGAATTGTAATCCACGCAGCCCAGGTTGGCCAAGTAGAGCAGACTCGCGCGATCCTCCACCAGAAAATAGCGCATCAGCCCGCCGCGCTCCTGCGAAAAAACCTCAAGGGTAGGCATCCACTCCGGCGCGTCTTCTCCCACTTCCTTTTGGAAGAAGGATTTGCCGT
>JACQTG010000237.1 GCA_016210895.1 Acidobacteriota bacterium | reverse complement strand
GCGCTGCGCCGCCGGGCGGTTTACGGTCTGCCCGAGCTTCATCGAAAGGCGCTGCCCGAGGCTGAACTCGTAGCCAATCCGGGCTGCTACGCTACGGCGGCCATTCTGGCGCTGGCGCCACTCATCCGAGCCGGTCTGGTGGACCCGACACGGGACATCATCTGCGACGCCAAGTCCGGGGTGAGTGGGGCGGGTAAGCAGCCGACTGCGACCACGCACTTTGTCGAAGTGGCCGACAACTTCCGCGCCTACAATCCCTTCACCCATCGCCACACCAACGAGATCACCGAACAACTCGGGCTGCGCGCAGAGCAGTTCGTGTTCACGCCGCACCTGTTGCCGGTGCCGCGCGGGATTTTTGCCAGCGTGTACGTGCCGCTCGCGCGTGCGCTCGATGCGGATAAAGTCAAGCAGGTGGTGGGAGACTTCTACCACCAGGCCGCTTGGGTGCGGGTGCTCAGTAACGGGCGTCTGCCGGAACTCCAGTTCGTTCTGCACACGAACTTCTGCGACCTAGGATTTGTCGTCGATGCGGGGCGGCGGCGGCTGCTGGTGGTTTCCTGCTTGGACAACTTGCTCAAAGGGGCTGCCGGGCAGGCGGTGCAGAACCTGAACCTACTGTACGGCTGGCCGGAGTGCGAGGGTCTGGCGTGAAAGTGGTGGTGAAGCTCGGCGGAGCCACGCTCGAGGATGCCGTGCTCCTCAAGCGCTGCACCGGCGAGCTGACGGCGTTGTCCCGCAGCGGTGTTCACTTGTTGGTGGTGCATGGCGGGGGTGCGGCGCTGACCCGGACGCTCGGCGCCATCGGTTGCACGAGCCAGTTTGTGGACGGCCTGCGGGTGACCGATGCCCAGACGCGCGATGTCGCGGTGATGGTCTTGGCCGGTTTGCTCAACAAGCGCGTAGTGGCAGCGTTTGCCCGCCACGGACAGTTCGCCGTGGGTTTGTGCGGTGGTGACGGCGGCGCCTTTCGTGCGCAAAAGCTCCGCCTGCGACGAGAGCAGGAAACCGAACTCGGGTTCGTCGGCGAAATCTGCGATGCCGACCTGCGTTGGATCGAAGCCCTGTGGGGCCAAGAAGCGGTCCCCGTGCTCGCCAGTGTGGCACTGGGTTGGGATGGGGAATACTACAACGTCAATGCCGATCATATGGCAGCCGTAGCCGCGGGCGCCTGTGGGGCGGACCGGTTGGTGTTCCTGACCGACGTACCCGGTCTGCTCGATGCCAATCGCAAAGTGATCGCCCAGATTGAGGCGAGGAAACTGAGTGAACTACTGAACTCCGGAGTGGCCACGGGCGGGATGCGTCCAAAGCTCAATGCCTGCCGGGCGGCACTGGGATGGGGCGTGCGCGAAGTAACCCTGCTCCCGGCGGTGGAGGTGGGATGTCTGGCGCAAGTGGTAAACGGCGGGGCGCCGGTGGGCACGCGGGTGCTGGCGTGAATCTGGCTTCGGTCCGGCGCGCGGAAGCAGCGCGGTTGATGCCCACCTACGACCGCCAGCAGGTGCTCTTCCGACGTGGTTGCGGCTGCTATCTCTACGATGCGCGCGGGCGACGCTATCTCGACCTGCTGAGCGGCATCGGAGTCAACGCCCTCGGGTACGGGCACCCCGCCATCCTGTGCGCGCTGCACGCGCAAGCCGAGCGGCTCGTTCACGTCTCGAACCTGTTTTTCCACGACTTCCAGGCGGCGCTGGCGCAACGGCTGACAACGATTTCAGGTCTTGAGCGTGCGTTTTTCACCAACAGCGGCACGGAAGCCATCGAAGGGGCGCTCAAGTTGGCGCGCGCCTACGCCCGCCTGCACAGCGCCAACGGCCGCCGACCGCGCTGGCGCATTCTAGCACTGGACAATTCCTTCCACGGGCGGACGTTTGGCGCACTGGCGGCGACCGGCCAGGCGAAATACCGCAAGCCCTTTGAGCCCCTGATGCCTGGCGTCCGCTTCGTGCGCTTCAACGACTGCGCCGACCTGCGGCGGAAGTTTGACGGCAGCGTCTGCGCGGTGCTGGTCGAACCGATTCAGGGCGAAGGTGGAATTCACTTCTTGAGCCGGGAATTCTTCGTCCTGGCGCGGAAGCTCACCCGCGACGCCCATGCCTTGCTCATCGCCGACGAAATCCAATCGGGGCTGGGCCGAACGGGGCGCTACTTCGCCTACGAGCACTACGGCATCCAGCCGGACATTGTCACCGTGGCCAAGCCGCTGGCCGCGGGGCTGCCGCTGGGCGCCATCCTGGCCCGGGAGCGCGTGGCGCGGGCGTTTTCGCCCGGCCTCCACGGCACCACCTTTGGCGGCGGGCCGCTCGCCTGTGCGGTAGCGGCGGCATTTCTCGACACGCTACAAGAACGAAAGCTGCTGGGGCGAATTCAAACTCTGGGCGACTACTTCAAGAACCGGTTGGAGTCGCTCAAAGAGAAACACAGCGTAATCCGCGAGGTGCGTGGCCTGGGGCTGATGCTGGCCGTTGACCTGGCGCACCCCGGCAAGGCGCTCGTCCCGCGGGCGCTCGCTCGCGGCCTGGTTCTGAATTGCACCCATGACACCGTGCTGCGCTTCCTGCCACCCTACATCATCACCACCCAACAGATCGATCAGGCGGTGGACATCCTCGACAACCTTCTCAGCGAGTGGAAACCCGAACCCCTGCCCGAAAGGAGAAGCCGTGGCTAGCAAAGTCGTCCTCGCCTACTCCGGCGGACTCGACACCTCGATCATCGTTCCCTGGCTGTGCGAGAACTACGGCTGCGAGGTCATCGCCATGGTCGGCGATGTCGGCCAGGGTGATGACCTCGAAGCGGTAGCAGCCAAGGCGCATGCAACCGGTGCCAGTCAGGTGTATGTGGAAGACCTGCGCGAGGAGTTCGTCACCGACTACGTTTTCCCCACCCTGCGCGCGGGCGCTATTTACGAGAACAAGTACTTGCTGGGAACCGCCTGCGCGCGACCCTTGCTCGCCAAGCGGCAGGTAGAGATCGCGCTGGCGGAAGGCGCTGAGGCAGTCGCGCACGGCTGCACGGGCAAGGGGAACGACCAGGTGCGATTTGAGCTGGCTTATCAGGCGCTGGCGCCGAAACTGCGCGTGATTGCGCCGTGGCGCGAGTGGACGATCCGCTCGCGCGAAGACGCTCTGGCTTATGCAGGGAAGCACAACGTGCAGGTAAGCGCCAGTCGCACCAACCTCTACAGCCGCGACCGCAACCTTTGGCACCTGAG
>JACQTG010000229.1 GCA_016210895.1 Acidobacteriota bacterium | reverse complement strand
GCCGGACGCGCCGGCGGTGTTTCTACGGGCTCGACTGCCGGTGGCAGCGGCGCCGTGGTTGTCGTTATCGGTGCGGGTGCCGGCGCCGCAGCGGGGGCCGGCGGCCGGGGTGCATACTTCTTCTGCGCCCAATAGGACCACAGCGCCAGCACCAAGAAGGAGAGTACGAAGGCGAACAGGATGCGCTTTTCGGGTCCAACTTCCGGCATCAGATTTCGCTGGGCGTCAGCTCGCGCGTGCGCCCCGCCTCCGCGTCAGGCTCGGGGACCGGATCATAGCCCCCGCGCGTGCCGGGGCGGCAGCGCCCGAGCCGGCGCGCCGCCAGGCCGATGCCGCGCGTCACCCCGTGCCTCTCAATCGCTTCCAGCGCGTAGTGCGAGCAGCTGGGGTAAAACTTGCAGCCCCAAGCATTCATCGGTCGCAGCGCTGCCTGATAAAAGCGAATTGTCCCCAGGAGCAAGGTAGCCAGCCCGCCTGCCGGGGATCGGGTCGAATGGGTTGTGGCCGTGGGAGTCATGCTGGGCTGAGCGCGGCGAGCGCCGCCCGGAGCTCATCCTCGAGCGCGGCGAAGTCGCCCCGCGCCACCTCGCTCGTGCGCGGCTGGATGACGATGTCCCATCCCGCGGGCGGGCGCAGGCGCTGGAGCAGCGCGCGGATGCGCCGACGAATGCGATTGCGCACGACGGCCCCGCCGAGCGCGCTCTTCACTGAAATCCCCAGGCGCGGGCGATTCAAGCCGTTCGGGCGAGCCAGGACGAGGAAATGGGCCGCGGCGCGGCGCGCCCCGTCACGGTAGACGGCGTCGAAGTCAGCCGAGCGCAACCCCGAACGCGCGGGGCGGTCAGACCGCGAGCCGGTGGCGGCCCTTGCGGCGGCGGCGCTGGAATACTTTGCGGCCACCTTGCGTCCTCATGCGGATGCGAAAGCCGTGGGTTTTGTGCCGACGGCGGACGTTGGGTTGAAAGGTGCGTTTCATCGCTCTTTCGTGTCGGCGGTTTGCGCACAGACAGCGTGCGCGAGCGCGCGAAACATCAAACTCTCAGTATAGGAAAGCCGCCAGAACACTGTCAAGGCAGTGTACGCGTCCCGCAGCGGCGCGGAATGGCCGTGTCGTTGGAGCGCTGCGTTTGCGGGGTGCTGCACAAGGCAGCAGCCGACCCCAACCCGGAAAATTGTGATATACTCCGCCGGCTTGTACGCGTTCGTGGGGAGCGTTCTTCCTTCGTGATGGATTCCAGGTGAGGTCAGAAGTTCGACGGGGCGTGGTGTCGCGGGTTGTGGACAGTGAGGAAATTCGGGAAATCCTAATCACCTCCCACTAGGCCCTGACCCCTGTCCTGTGGAAAAGGCTGTGGAAAGTGCCCCGGGTGCGCGCGGTGGCTGCATGAACGTTTGGGAACAACTTCTCGCTCACATCAAACCCCGGCTTCCCCGCGAGACGTTTCACACGTGGTTCCGCCCCACACGGCTGCTCGGTGTCAAGGGGAAAATTTTGCTCGTGCGGGTGCCAGAGGCGGCCTTCCGGCCGTGGCTCGAGGAGAACGCACAGCTCGTACAGGAAGCCCTGCGCGCGGTGGGGCTCGAAGGGCACGAGGTGGAGTACGTGGCCGACGCCGCAGCCCGTGCGGCCGGGGCCGGCGCGGGGGCCGTGCCCGCGCTGCAGGCGCGGCTTGACTTCGACTCGGCCGATTACCTGCTCAACCCGCGCTACACCTTTGACCGGTTCGTGGTGGGCACGTGCAACCAGTTTGCCCACGCGGCCTCGCTGGCGGTGGCCGAGCAGCCCTCGCGTACCTATAACCCGCTCTTCCTCTACGGCGGCGTCGGCCTGGGCAAGACCCACCTGATGCAGGCGGTCGGGCACGAGGTCAAGAAGCGCAGCTACAGCCTGCGCGTCCTCTACCTGAGCGCGGAAAAGTTCACCAACGAGGTCATCAACGCCCTGCGCTTCGAGCGCACCGTGGGCCTTCGCGACAAATACCGCACCGTGGACGTGCTCCTGATTGACGACATCCAGTTCCTCGCCGGGAAGGAGCGCACGCAGGAGGAGTTCTTCCACACCTTCAACGCCCTCTATGACGCCCAGAAGCAAATCGTGGTCAGCTCGGACGCCCCGCCCAAGGAGATTCCGACGCTGGAGGAGCGGCTGCGCTCGCGCTTCGAATGGGGCCTCATCGCTGACCTCCAAGCTCCCGACCTCGAAACCCGGATTGCCATCCTGATGCGCAAGGCTGAGTCGGACAGCGTCTGCCTGCCCCCGGAAGTGGCCGAGTACATGGCCAAGGGAATCAAGTCGAACATTCGCGAACTCGAAGGTGCGCTCACGCGCCTGGTTGCCTATGCCCACCTGCACGGCGTGCCCATTGCGCTTGGGCTTGCCCAGGACGTGCTGCACAACTTCCTCGCCCAGCAGCAGCGCCGCATCCCCATCGAGATGATCCAGCGCCGGGTGGGCGAGCACTTCGGCTTGCGGGCCAACGAGTTGAAGGCCAAGAACAATTCCCGCGCCGTTGCCTACCCGCGCCAGATTGCGATGTATCTGGCGCGGCAGCTGACCGGCGCCTCGCTGCCCGAGATCGGCCGCGCCTTCAACGGCAAACACCACACCACCGTGCTGCACTCGGTGGAGAAAATCGAGGGGTTGCGCAAGACCGATAAAGAGCTCAGTGGGTTGTTGGAGAAATTGGCGGATTCGTTACACTAATCTTGTGCAGAAGTTGTGGGTTAGGTGTGAAGGTTACGAGGAAGCAGGCACCTTCTTTGCGGCCGCCCACGCCCAGCCAACAGGATTGACACAGCGTGCCCTGTTCTCTTCTTCTATGGCCATCAAGCAGCTAGCTAGCTTCACACAGATGCACAGGCCCTACTACTACGACGGTATATACTTATAATGTAGTTAGGTATCTCTCCGTAGAGGGCAGGCGACGATGGAATTCACGGTGAAAAAGCAGGACCTCCAGCGGGAACTGGAGTTGGCGCAGGGAGTGGTGGAACGCAAGAGCACCATCCCTATCCTTTCTAATCTTCTCTTCGAGGCGAAGGGGGATGGGCTCGAGATTGCCGCCACCGACCTCGAACTGGGCATCAAGACCGGGTGTCGGGCCAAGGTAAAGACGGAAGGCGGCGGCACGGTGCCAGCGCGCCGTCTGTATGAGATTGTGCGCCTGCTGCCGGACGCCGAGATCCGCTTCAAGCTGCTGGAAAATCACTGGCTTGAGCTGCGCTGCCAGGGCTCGCACTACAAGCTGGTGGGAATGGCGAAGGACAACTTTCCTGCGCTGCCCGCGCAGCCGCATCCGCTGGTGCGGATTCCGGCGCTGCAGCTGAGCACCACCATCGGCAAGACAACCTTTGCCATTTCGCTGGAGGAGTCGCGCTACACGCTGAACGGGGCGCTGATGATCCTGAAGCCCGACAGCCTGACCATGGTCGCCACCGACGGCCACCGGCTCGCCTACGTCGAGGCGGCCTGCAAATTCGACAAACTGGGCGCCGAGGTGCGCGTGCTGGTGCCCAAGAAGGCCCTGGCCGAGCTTGACCGGCTGCTCAAAGAAGTCGGCGACCCGGCCAAAACCGGCGTGGAGTTTGCCCGCGACGACTCCCACCTGTTTTTCTCCGTGGGCGCGGACGGGAGCGAGCGGCGGCGCCTCCTGATTGCGCGCATGCTCACCGGGCAGTTCCCCAACTACGAGGCGGTGTTGCCGCGCGAGAACAATCGCGTCGTCGTGCTCGACCGCGACGCTGCCCGGGCCGCCATCGGGCGGGCGGCGCTCCAGGCCGACCAGCGCAGCCACGCCGTGCGCGTGGCGCTCGACAAGGAGAAAGTGGAGATTTCGGCCTCCTCGAGCGAGTACGGCGAGGCGCGGGAGGAGCTGGCGCTGCCCAAAGCCTTCGGGGGCGACCCGCTGGCGATCGGCTTCAACGCCGCCTACCTGCTTGATTTCCTCGGCGCCGCGGCCGCCGGGCCCGTCAGCTTCGAGTTCAAAGACGAGCAGTCGGCCGGCCAACTCCGCCCGCTCGCGGAAGAAGACCTCACCTACCGCTACGTCATCATGCCCATGCGGCTCTAGCGGCGGCGTCCCGTAGCCGTCGCGGTGGGCGAGCAGGAGAGAAAGTGGATATCGGG
>JACQTG010000024.1 GCA_016210895.1 Acidobacteriota bacterium | reverse complement strand
GCGTGGTCGTCTTGCCGCTGCCGGTCGGGCCGGTCACCAAAATCATCCCGTAGGGCTCGCGGATGTAGCGCCGCAGTCGGCGCAACTCGTCCTCGGAAAACCCGATGACGTCGAGATTCAGCGTGCGAAACTTCTCGCTCAGCGACTCCTTGTCCAAGATGCGCAGGACGGCGTCTTCGCCGTTGATGGCGGGCATGATGGAGACGCGGAAGTCAATGTAGCGGCCCTTGTAGCGCACGCGGAAGCGGCCGTCCTGCGGCACGCGCCGCTCGGCGATGTCGAGCTCAGACATCACCTTGATACGGGAGATGATGGCCGATTGCCACTCCCGGGCGATGGGCGCCATCGCCTGGTGGAGCACGCCGTCAATGCGGTACTTGATCAGCACGTCGGTGTCGCGTGTCTCGATGTGGATGTCGCTCGCACGGCGCTCGAGCGCGTTGAAGATGGTCGAGTCCACCAGGCGGATGACCGGGCTGATGGTCGTGTCCCGCGTCAATTGCTCGATCGAGAGCGTTTCTTCACCTTCCTCGGTTTCGCGCACCACCGCCAGCCGCAGGCCTTCCGTCACCTCCTCGAGCACGCGCTGCGCCTGTTCGGTCTTCTTCAGGATGTCGCTGATCTGCTCGGCTGTGGCCACCTTGACCACCACCTTGCGCCCCAGGCGAACCGCCAGCTCGTCTAGCACCACAAACTGGCTTGGGTCGGCAATCGCCACCGTGAGCGTGCCGTCCGAGGCTTCGAGCGGGATGAAACGGTAGCGGAACATCAGGTCCACCGGCACCAGTTGGAACAGGTCGGGATCGACGCGCTGCCGCAACAGGTCGATGAACTCGCAGCGGTAGCGCGCGGCCAGCGCCCGTGCCTGCTCGACCGTATTCACCGCTTCCACCGATTCCGGGTGTGATTGGTTCGGTTTCTCGAACGCCATTCCCATCAAGGCCTCCTGCTCGCTAGCGCACGAGTGTGGCCAGCGAGAACACCGGCAGGTAGAGCGCTACCAGAATAAAGGCAATCACCAAACCCATAAAGACCAAAACCAGCGGCTCGACCAGGGCCATCAAGGCCGTCAGCCGTGTATTCAGGTCTTCCTCGTAGAACTCCGCCACGCTCGCAAGCATCTGCGCCAACGAGCCGGTCGCTTCCCCCACTTCGACCATTTCCAACATCAATTCCGGAACCAACCCCGGATCGACGAGCGCCCGGTGTAGGGGCTGGCCTTCGCGGACACGGTGCGCGGCGCGGTCAACGGTATCGCGGAGTAGCGGTCCGCCAATCGAATCGCGGGCCGTCTCAAGCGAAGTCACCAGCGGAATGCCGCCCGCCAGCAGCGTGCTCAGCGTGCGCGCAAACTGGGCCACGCGGAACTTCAGCCAGATGTCGCCTACCACCGGCAGCCCCAGTTTCACCCGGTCCAGTACGCGACCTCCACCCGCGGTGCGCGACCACGGCACTGCCACCGCCGCGCCCGCCACCACTGCCGCCAGAATCAACAGCACGGAACTGCGCACATGGAGGGCAAAGTTGATCACCAGTTGCGTCAGAAACGGCAGCTCGGCGCGCAACTCGGCGTACAGTTCGGCAAAGCGCGGCACCACGTAGGTGATGACCACGCCCAGCACGATGGAAGAAAAAACCACCAACAGCGCGGGGTACACCAGGACCGTCAGCAGACGCCGGCGGACGCTGCCCGAAACCTTCTGGTAGGCGATGTACTGATCGAGCACGCCGGTCAGGTTGCCGCTCCGCTCACCGGCCAGGAGCGAGGCCGTGTAGACCTCGGGAAAGACGCCTTGAGCGCGAAAGGCTTGTGAGAGGTCGGCGCCCGCACGCACGCGCTGGCGCACATCGGTGAGGAACGCCCGCAGCGCTGGCCGCGCGGCGCGCTCGGCGAGCAGGTCGAGTGAGCGCAAGATAGGTAGGCCCGCCCGAATCAGAGTCGCGAACTGCTGGTTGAAGATGAGAAAATCATCGGCACGCAGGCGCGCGCGGCTTCCCGGTAGGCGCAAGCGGAGCGCCGACAGTCCCGATCGGCGCACGGAGTAGATGAGCAATCCCTGCGCGCTGAGCCGCTGGCGCAGCTCGGTCTCCGAGTCGGCCTGCTCCATCTGCTCGAAGACTTGTCCCTGGGCATTGCCCACTTTACAGACGTACTCAGCCATCCAGAACGCCTACGGCCCTCATTACCGCTTGAGTGTACACCCGGGGGGCGGCCAGGAAAAGCTGGCCGATGGGCTAGGGGGCGACCGGAACCTCCAGCCAGGCGGTGCCGGGCGGCACGCGCAGCTCGAAGAGCCTGCGCGGGAGGGAATGGTTCTCTCGCCAGTCGCGGAAATGAAATTCCATCAGCGCGCCGTCGGGTTGGCGAATCTCGATACGCTCCACTTGGCGCTGGGCGTTCACGTCGAACCACATCTCGGTAAAGCCTTGCCGGGCCGACTTGGGCAAGCCACGCACCAGCGTCAGCGGCGACTGACCCGCCCGTACGATGGACTTGATTTCCGGGCGCGCGAACAGCTGGCTGAAATCCACCCGTCCTAGCAACCAGGCAAACGGCACGCGCCAGTCGGCGCTCTCGCTCATTGGACTGCGGCTGACCTGCTGCTCGCTCGGGACGTAGAGATAGACATGGCGGCCATCGGCCAGGAAAACCTTTTCCTC
>JACQTG010000221.1 GCA_016210895.1 Acidobacteriota bacterium | reverse complement strand
GGCGTGGGCGTCCAAGCTGTCCTCGGGCTTGACGACCGCGGCGGCACCGCCTTCGGCCGAAACCGTGTGGCTGCGCATGGGGTAGACTTTCGACACCACCCCCACGCGCAGCCGGGGATTGGCTTCCGCCGCGGCAATGGCGGCACGCAGACCGGCTCCGCCTCCACCCACGATGAGCACGTCACAGGAGAGGCTGTCCATGGCTCATGCCGGGGAACGCAGTTCGCCTCGAGCAGGACGGTCTGGAAACACCGCGAACAAATCGCTCGCCGCCACTCTAGATTTTCACCTGTTGGACGCCGAAACCCGTCGGAAGCCTACCGAGAGGCGTTGTCGTCTGTCAATCGTGGAATCTCGGGCCTCGCGTTGACTTGGCTCTCGGCTCTGCCTAAGATGCGCTCACCCATTTGACTATTCAGCCGTACTCGGTGAGTCCCGTTGTATGAACCACGCTAGTTCTGCCGTCCGCCAGTCATCACTGGCGTCAGCCACGAACGCGCACAAAATTGGTCTGCTGCCACTGGTGTTTCTCTTCTACGCCTACACCACGGCCGGGCCCTTTGGCTACGAGGAGATGTTTGCGCGCGCGGGGCCGGGCATAGCCTTGCTGTTTCTCGCGTTCGTGCCGCTGCTCTGGAGTATTCCCATGTCACTGGCGGCGGCGGAGCTCAACAGTATCCTCCCGGTCGAAGGCGGCTTCTACCGCTGGGTGCGTGCGGCCTTCGGTGACTTTTGGGGGTTTCTCGCCGGCTGGTGGAACTGGACCGGAACGTTTCTCCTTAACGGGCTCTACGGGGTGCTTTTCGTTGACTATCTCAGTCCCTACGTGCCCGGCCTCACCGGCATCTGGCGCTGGGTAGGCGCGGTGGCTTTTCTCTGGCTGCTTGCCTACGCCAATATCCGCGGCATCCGCGTGGCGGGCTGGCTGGCAGTGGCCCTGCAGGGGATGATCTTCCTCGTGGTCGCCTGGCTGTGCGTGGCGGCGTTCCTGCGCTGGCAGCAGAATCCCTTCCTGCCCTTCAGCCCGCCTGGGCGGCCGTTCGTCAGCGTCTTCGGCGCTGGGCTGGCGCTGGCGATGTGGAACTATGCCGGCTACGAGCAGCTCTCCAGCGTGGCCGAGGAAGTCAAAGACCCGCAGCGGACCTACGTGCGCGCCCTTGCGTGGACCACGCCCCTGGCTGTGCTCACCTACATCCTGCCGACCGCGCTGGCGCTGGCCGCGCTGGGCAACTGGGCGGATTGGAAGACGGGCTACCTGGTGGTGGCCGCGCGCACGCTGGGCGGGCCGGCGCTCGGGTTAGCCCTGCTCGTGGCATCCATCATTGCGGTGGCTTCGCTTTCGAACAGCACCATCCTCTCCACCACGCGCATGCCCTTTGCCATGGCACAGGACGGCTACCTGCCGGCCTGGCTCGCCGCGCTCCATCCGCGTTACGCCACCCCGGCACGTGCAATCGTGTTTTCGACCGTGATTTATTGCCTGCTGGCAGTGAAAGCAGTGGTGGATCTGGTGGCCATCTACATCTGGCTGCGCATCGCCACCTCGCTCCTCACCCTCTATTCGGTTTGGCGACTCCGCCGCAAGCTGCCCGACGCACCGCGCAGCTTTCGCATTCCCGGCGGCAAGCTGGGGTTGGCTTATGTGGTAGTGCTGCCGACGCTACTCTGCGCTCTGGGCGTCTACTACAGCGACCCCGTGGCTTTCCGCTACTCGCCCTGGATGCTGGCCGCCGGCCCCGTAGCTTATCTCTTGCTCCGTCGTAAGTTTCGTTCGCTGACTCCGGGTAGCGCCGACGACTGAGGCCAGAGGTTATCGAGCATCCGGCTCGGCTAGCCGGTGGTACTTCTTCAGCACCTGGCGGAGCTTCTCGTGCGGCAGGGCGACGACAGTGCGGTTGTTGACTCCCGTCATGGTTTCCGCAGCCACCAGGGCGTTGACGATGGCTTCCTCGGTGGCCTGGACGGTGGCCTCAAACAGCGGGTTCATCCGCTCATTCGCCAGCATCGCTGCCTGCGCGACCTGAGGCGGTGAGGTGGGTTGCGTGTTTGCGGTGGAAAAGGCAATGAAAATGTCCCCGGAACCGTTGCCGGAGATGCTGCCCATGCGCGCCAGCCCCAGCGAAGCCCGCCGCCCCAGCCGCTTCAACTGGTGGGGTAGTAGCGGAGCGTTGGTGGCGACGACGATGATGATCGAGCCGTTCTCCTCCTGCCAGACCAGGTTTTCTTTGAGCTCCTGGCCGACCGGCGCGCCGGCAATGCGCAGTTGGCGGCGCAGTCCGTAGTTGCACTGCACGAGCACGCCCACGGTGTAGCCGCCCGCATTCGCCTCGAGCTTTCTCGAGGCTGTTCCAATGCCGCCTTTGAACTCGTGGCAGACCATCCCCGTGCCGCCACCCACGTTGCCTTCGGCGACCGGCCCTGCGCGTGCGCTTTCCAGCGCCTCGAACACGTGCTCGGGCTTGACGTGAAAGCCGGTGATGTCGTTGAGATACCCATCCCAGGTTTCCGCCACCACCGGCAGCGACCACCAATAGCCGGACTCGTCCGGCGGGCCGTGTTGCACCCGCCAGGCAATGACCGCATCCCGCACTACGCCTACGCTGTGGGTGTTGGTAATCATAATTGGCCCTTCGAGGAAGCCCGACTCTTCCACCCAGGTGGTGCCGGTCATCTCGCCGTTGCCGTTGAGCGAGAACCAACCGGCAAAGACCAGTTCGGTCGAGCCGCGGCCGCGCGGCAGGATGGCGGTCACGCCGGTGCGCACCGGCCCGTGGCCGACGCGCAAAGACCCTTCACCCGAAATGAGGGTGCTGTGACCGACCTCGACCCCCGCGACGTCGGTAATCGCATTCAGGGGTCCCGGGGTTCCTTCAAACGGAATCCCCACGTCCCGTGCGCGGGGCTTTTCACCGGCGGATGCGAGCGAGGCGAACAGGAAGATAGGCAGAAGAATCCCAGCGAGTCTGCGCATATGCGCCTCCTTGTATTTATTTTTCGCGGCTGATGGCTTGCTCAAGCTCCGTGCTGGCGCGGCGCAGCAGGGCAACGTTCTTGGCCAGCGCGTCCTGCAGGATGCGTGCCTGCGCGCGGGCCGTTTGACAGTCACCGCGTTCGATGGCCTCGGTCAGCCCGGGGAGCTCGAGATGCGCATAGGTGTAGCGCGCGGCGTAGAGGATGTGCTTGAACCAGGGCCGGCCCGGGATGCCGTCTGGGTGGAGCCAGTTTGCCTCGACTTGCATCAACTGGCGATTGACAGCCTCCGCCAGCGCCGCGGTCATCCCACGTGAAGCCAGTGCCCTCTCGATGGCTCGGTTCAAGCGCCGCCCACCAGCCTCCAGTTCCGCCACCTGTTTCAACACCGGCTGAAGATCGAGCTGACGCGGCGTTTGTTTGCCTTGGGGAAGCTCCCGAATGAATTGGCGGAGTTGCCGGGCATAAAAGGCGAAATCAAAGGGCAGAATCTCGGCGTTGGCCAGGCGCAGCGCCGCCACACCCCAAAGCTGCGCCATCAGTGTGTGGTAGCGATAGCCGGGGTCGCCAAACTGGTTCATCCAGAAAAAATTGTCGTACATCGAGTGGTAGACGCCGTACGGCCCGTCGAACGTCAGGTCAATCGTGGGCCGGCCGAGGTGGTTCAAGAACACGGTGTGATCGGAGCCGCTCCCGATACGCGTGTTGACTAGCTCGGAATCCGCGACAATGCCTCGTCTCCCCTGGTCGTGTCGTTCGCGCGTCAGCGACTCCTTCCACTCCTCGTGGAGTGTCACGCCCGACGGCGCCTCGAGCCCCCGGCTAACTTCGACGAGCCACGGTGCCAGCGAAGCGACGGCGCTGGCGCGGAAGTTCGGCCCTGAGACCGAGGAGTCCACGTTGAGGTAGGCGACGACTTTCTTCTTCAACTCGTCTGCAAACTGCTCGCCCCACTCGGTCGACCCGGTCAGCGCCACCTCCTCACCGTCCCAACTGCAGAGCACCAGGGTACGCCGCGAGCGGATGCCGCCGCGCTTCAGTTCGCCCAGCGCCCGCGCCAGTTCCATCATCGAGGCCGTGCCACTTGAGGGATCCACGCCGCCAAATTCCCAGGCATCGCGGTGGTTACCGAGCACGACCCACTCGTCAGGGAATTCGCTGCCGCGTATGCGCGCCTCGACCACATAGTTCGGCTTCAGGCTCGTGTCCATGTCCGCCTTGACGCGGACGCGCACCGCCCCTCCACCCAGCCGGTAGGTGAGCGGCAGCCCGCCCTGCCATTCCTTCGGTGCCACCGGCCCATCCAGGTATTCAAGCAGAGGCTGCGCATCCCGCCAGGAAAGCGGCACGGCAATGATGTTCGGCAGGGAAACCGCCTCTTCGCGAGGAATGCGTTTGGCTTCCGGCAACGAAGCCCAGCCCGGCGTCAGCGGGTCGCCCGCGACCATAAAGTCGTAGGTGATGGCCCCGCGCTGGATGTGGCTCTCCGGTCCCCAGGGGCCTTCCGGATAGACCTTGCCGCGAACGTAGCCGTCCTCGGCCGGATCGGAATAGATAAGGATGGCTGCCGCGCCCTCCTGCTGGGCCGTTAGGGCCTTGAAGCCGCGGTAGCTGTAGGGGTTCGAGTAGCGCACGAGCACGATCTTGCCGCGCACGTCGATGCCGTGCCGCCGCAGGACTTCGTAATCTTCCGGATTGCCGCTGTGGGCATAGACAACTGGCGCCGTAACCTCGCCCGAGGCGGACAGCGCCAGGTAGCCCCGGCTGACGTTGGAGTTCTTCGTGTCCGAGTCCACCTCGTAGGAGTCTTCGCGCAGGCTGGCGCGGTAATAGCTGGGGCTCACCATTTCGACGGAAACTTCCCGCGGGGAGGAGACGAGCACGTCGTAGCGGTGGAGCGTCACCTCCTCCCAGCCCCACTCTTTCCACCGTTCGGCGACATAGCGGGCGAGTTCGTTGTTGCGCGCGGAGCCTGCCGGATGCGGCTCGGCGGTAAAGATGCGATGCTGTTTCTTCGCTTCCTCCGCTGCAGGAATGGCCTTGAAGCTCTCCTCGAGTTGCCGCTGTGCTTTCGCGGCCTCGGGGGAAAAGCCCCGTAGCGGCCGTGGCCTCGACTCTCCCGCTATCCCCGCTGCGAGGCTCGCGGCGGCGAAGCAGGTCAGTACGACCATTACCTGGGAACGCATGCTGCATTGCATCTTGCTGATCAACTCCGTGTGGCGCGCACGATGGCCGCTTTGAGCGCGCGCGCAAGCTCTTGGATCTCCTCCGAAGAGATAATGAAAGGTGGAGCGAGCAAGATATGATCGCCCGATTGGCCGTCGGCGCAGCCCTGGATGGGAAAAGTGGTCACGCCTTCCTCCAGCGCCGCCTCATAAACGCGATGGGCGATTCGTGCCTCTGTCGGGAAGGGCGTGCGCGCAGCCGCGTCTTGGACGAGCTCAATCCCCAGCAGCAGGCCGAGCCCGCGGACGTCACCCACGCTCGGCGAGGCTTTGAGCGTTCCGAGAGCGTTCAAGAGCTCCGCGCCCGCCGGAGCCACACGCTCGAACAAGCGGTTCTGTTCAAGGTAATCGAGCACGGCCAGAGCCGCGGCCATCGCGACCGGATGCGCGCTATAGGTGAAGCCGTGCACAAAGGCGCCAGAACCCTGAGCGATCGTTTCTGCGATCTTCCCCGAAGCCACTACGGCGCCCAGCGGCGCGTAGCCGCTGGCAATGCCCTTGCCTAGGAGAATGATGTCCGGTACCACGTCCCAGTGTTCGACAGCGAAGTTCCTGCCTGTGCGTCCCATTCCGGTCATCACCTCATCGGCAATGAGCAGGACGCCATGGCGGTGGCAAATCTCTGCGATGCGCTGGAGGTAACCGTCCGGCGGCACTACGGCACCGAGCGTAGCGCCGACCACCGGTTCAACGATGAAAGCAGCCACCGTTTCCGAGCCGACGCTCTGGATGAATTTTTCCAGCTCATCGGCGCAGGCCACCTGGCAGCCGGGGTAGGTCAAGCTCAACGGGCAGCGATAGCAGTAGCAAGGCAGGATGTGGCCCCAGTCGGCGAGCCAGGGCGCGTAGGGCGCGCGTCGTCGGACGTTGCCAGAGACCGTCATCGCCCCCAGCGTGGCCCCGTGGTAGCTCTGCCAGCGCGAGATGATGCGCGTGCGTTGCGGCTCCCCGCGCTCGAGGAAGTATTGCCGGCAGAGCTTCAAGGCTGTCTCGGTCGCCTCGGAGCCGCCGGAGGTGAAACAAACTCGGGCGGAGTCGCGCCAGCCCGTCGGGGCCAGTGCCCGCAGGCGTTCGGCCAGTTGCTCGGCTACGTCAGTGTGGAACTGCGACGTATGGGCGAAGGCGAGCCGCCGCGCCTGGGCGGCCATCGCCTCCCCGATAGCCCCCACCCCGTGCCCGACGGAGACCACAGCCGCGCCACTCGCCGCATCGAGGTACTTTTTCCCCTCGCTCGTGAATATGTAGCAACCCTCACCGCGGGCAGCACGCGGATAGAGCTTCCGAAAATCTCGCGGGAACAGTGCCTGGCTCACTGCGTGCTCCTTGAAGCTTTCAATTCTTCCCGCAGGACGCGCAGTTCTTCTGGGGAGGGCGGTTCTGTTTCGCGCACGGTTGGAGCCGTGCGCAGCGCCCAGCCGGTATTTTCCCGCACTTGGTCGAGACCGGCTCCCGGATGCAGCGATTCGAGAACCATTTCGCGCGTGTCGGGCGAAAACGTCAGCACGCCCAGGTCGGTAATGACGACTGCCGGGCCTGCGCCAGGGAGGTGCCGGTGCTCGCGCTCCGCGCCGCCGGAGAGAAATCCGGGGCTGGTGATGAAGTCTACGCGCTCGGGGAAGCTGCGCCGCTTGTGGCTCATCACGACAAGCACGCGCCGCGCCAGCAGAGCAATTTCGCACGCGCCGCCCGAGCCCGGCAGGCGGACCTTCGGTGTGCGGTAGTCGCCGATGACGGTGGTGTTCAGGTTGCCGTAGCGGTCGATCTGTGCCCCGCCGAGAAAGCCCACGTCGATCAGGCCGCGTTGCAGGTAGTATTGAAATACTTCGGGCATCGAACAAACACCCAACGCGCCGGTAACCAGTGTCGGGTCACCGATCGAAGTCGGGAGGCGGGCGGGTTGTGCTCCGATGGCGCCTGATTCATAGATCAGCACGAGATTGGGGCAGCGCGTGCGCCGCGCCAGGTTCACCGCCACGTTGGGGATACCGATGCCGACGAACACCACTTCGCCGTCGCGCAGATTGCGCGCAGCGCTGGTGACCATGATTTCGTAGGTGGTGAAGGCGCTCATCAGTAGCCATAGTTGACCGGCTCGCAGGGAACCGGCCGGGCGCGTAACCGCTCCCAGGTCGAGCGCAGCCGCTCGCGGTATTCGTGCCGGTCGGCCACCCCGTAGACCCACTCGTCCAGATAGCGCTGGAGACTCTGCGGCTCACGCGAGAGTTCGTCCCAGCGCACGTAAAAGTCGTTGTCGCGGTCGTAGTAGCCCTGGACGTATGAGGGGTGGGCGCCAAACGGCTCGTGCACGACCGCATCCACGCGCAAGGCTGGAATCAGCGTGCGGTTGGGATCGCGGCGAATCACCTCCTGCGGAACGATTTCCTCCACGACCACTAGTACACGCTGGGCGGCAAAGGCAGCTTCCTTGTGCACCCCCACCAGGCCCCAGACCTGCGTGTTGCCCTCCGCGTCGGCGCGTTGCGCGTGCAGGATGGCTACGTCAGGGACGAGTGCGGGCACGCTCCACAGTTCTTCGCCGGTGTGCGGGCAGGTGATGGGCTTGATGTAGGGGTTGACGCGCGGCAGGTCGGAGGCAGCAAAGGTCCGTGTGGGTAGAAAGGGCAGGTTCGCAGCGGCCGCCTGCAGGCGCAGCGCCAGTCCGAAGTGCGAGTACTCCTCGAGTTCGAGCCGATGCGGCTGGCCCTGCTCGACGGCGCGGCGAAAGGCGTGCAGCGGCCCCACGCCGGGATTACCGGCCCAACTGAAAATCAACTTGCGGGCGCAGCCGGCGGCGATCATCTGATCGAACAGCAAATCCGGGGTGAGGCGCACCAGGGTCAAGTTGCGGCGGCGCTGGCGGATCAGTTCGTGCCCGGCAGCAAAGGGAATCAAGTGGGTGAAGCCTTCCAGTACCACCGCATCGCCGTCGTGGACGAAGCGGCCGAGCGCCTCTTTCATCGACAGCAGCTTGGGCATCTGGACTGCAGCCTCGCGCAGGCGGCTCGGATTCTAGCAGATTCATCTGCAGCTGCGCCTGCTGCGGGCACGACCCGGTGGTTGCGCGGAAAGCTTCGTGATAGACTCGG
>JACQTG010000224.1 GCA_016210895.1 Acidobacteriota bacterium | reverse complement strand
GGCGGGGGAAGTGGGTTTCGATGGTCGCCTGAACCTGCGCGTGCGTGGTGAGCCACTCCTGGTGGCCGACGTTGAGCCCTCGCCTGCCCATCGTCAGCTTTTTACTTCCGCATTCGAGATTCTCGGTACTTTGCGCCAGCCTGTCGTGCGCGTGCAGCCCGAAGAACAGCCCTAGCGGCTCTCTGGCTTTTCCCGCGAATGGGCGAAGAGCTCCTCGACCCGCGCCAGCGTATCGATTTGTTCGATGGATTTGTCCGGCCGCAGGCGCACAATGCGCGGGAAGCGCAGCGCGAAGCCGCTGGCATGGCGCCGGGAGCGCTGCACGTTGTTGAACGCCACTTCCAACACCATGCGCGGCTCAACCAGCAGGCGAAACCCGTGATCTTCAATCACGTGTTGTTTGAAATACTCGCTCAGTTGCTGGATTTCGGCGTCCGTGAGCCCAGAGTAGGCCTTGCCGATGTTCAGCAACCGGTCGCCATCGCGTACCGCAAACGTGTAGTCGGAGAGCCACCCCCGCCGCTTGCCATGCCCGTATTCCACCGCCGTCACCACGACATCGAGCGTCGCCAGCGCCTGTTTCAGCTTCAGCCACTGCCTGCCACGCCGGCCGGGAAGATAGAGCGAGTCGGGCGACTTGACCATCGCGCCTTCGTTGCCGCGTGCTAGGGCGGCGGCGAAAGCCTGCTCGAGCCCCTTCAGTGAAGTGCACATCTGCGAGGGTGCGAGTTGGATGCGGTGGCTTTCTGCGGCAGCGAGCAACTTCGCCAACACCTCGCGGCGTTCCTGCAAGTGGGCATCGAGCAGGAGGCGGCCGTCGTCGTACAGCAGGTCGAAAGCCATGAAGACCACAGGAACTTCAGCCAACAGCTCTCCATTCGGCTCCTTCCGGCCGAAGCGCTTCTGCAGGTCGCGGAAGGGCAGGGTGCGGCCGTCTTTCCACCCGACGACCTCGCCATCGAGCACAAAGCTCCCCGGTAGGGCCACGAGCGCCGGAATGAGTTCGGGAAAATGCGTCGTGATGTCGTCTAAGGTACGCGAAAACAGCCGCACGCCCTCGCCCTGCTTGTGCGCCTGAGCCCGGATGCCGTCGTATTTGTCCTCAACGAGAGCTCCGTCGGGAAAGTATTCCATCGCCCCAGCCGCCGACTCGGCCGGGCTAGCCAACATGAAATCAAGCGGATGGAAGAGGCGAAGCTGTGCTTGGTCGAGCTGGCCTTCGACGGCGAGGTGAACGGTCAGACCGATGTCCCCTGTCAGCATCGCAGCCCGTCGAATGGCCTCGAGCGGCACATCGAATCCGGCTGCCATCGCCTCCTCGACTAGGTTTTCCTGCAAGCCAATGCGTAGAGTACCAGTGATGATCTTGACGATGTATTTTGCCTCGAGCGCTTGGGCTCGCCGCACGAGAGCCTCGAGGAGCGGCAACTTTTGCGAAGGCCCGCGCGCGCGGCTCAGTTCCTCAAAGGCATCGGCGATATCGGCCAAGCGCAGCCGCGGAGGCTCCGCATTGCGCGGCGCAAGAACTTCGCCAGCCGTCGCGCCCAGATCACCGTGTTGGCGATAGACGGCGGCCAGAGTCGCTTTGTCACACGCGCTGAGCTGCGCCATCACCTGCCAGAGCTGTGCCCCACCCACGTCCAGCGTGCGCTCCTCGGCGCGCGGAAAGGGGTGCCCGGTAAGAAAGATAGCCGCGCGGGCCGCGTCCTCGACCGCCAGTGAGTTGAGGTAGTCAGCTACCAGCCGCACTTTTTCCGTCTTTTTCGTGGTCGCAGCGACCGCCTCACAGGTTTCGGCAAAGCGTTGCACGGCTTTCTCCCCTACGCCCCGCGCGGTATTATGGCACACAGGTTGATGCGGGTGGGTTGATTGCCCGCGTCTGGGTATCGAGGGATGTTTGAGTCCGTTTCTGCTCGGCTTTTGTGCCTTGTACTCGCCACTGGTTGCGCCTGGGGGCAGGCTTTCCATCCCGGCGAGCGCCTGCGCTACACCATGCAGATGAAACTGGAAACGCGAACGCAGCTCGCAGGACTGGGAGAGAACTGGGGTGAGTCCAGCACGCCGGCGCGCCGAGAAATCTACTTCACATGGTTGGTCGAGGCGGTGGAGGTCGAGCCCGACGGGTCGGTGCACTTGCGAGCGGTTGTCGAAGACCTTACCGTGGCGCCCGTAGCTTCATGGCAACGGATTGAAAGCTATCGAGGAAAAGCCGTGACCTATACGAGGCGCCCGGATGGGAGCCTTGAGGACATTCAGGCCCCGGCAGAATGGTTGACCAACGGGAAACTCCCCGACTGGTTGCGTGCGTGGCTCACGCAAGCAGCCGGGGGTGGAAGCAGCAACCTATCGCAGCGGAAACCCGGTGACAGCTGGGAGGTGGAACAACACCTGAACAGCCCAGGCCTAGGGGCTCTCCGGCTCCAACGTATGTTCACCTACCTGCGGAACGAAACGCAGCAGCCCCGTCCCTGCGCTGCCGTCCTCAGTCAATTTAAGTTGTCCAGCGCCGGGGCACAAGAACGATCCCTGGAGACCCAAACGCGGCTGGTGAGCCGCGTTTGGGGAGTCGGGGAGAGCTTGAACTGCTATGACCTGTTGAGCGAGCGCCTGCTTGACTCCACGCATACCAGCCGGGAAGACATCCTGATGGAGATTGAGCGGCGTGAGGAAGGCCGACCGCCAACCCAACTGATCCTACGCGTCGAGACGACCGTGGAGTCTAGCCTGCGCTTGATTGAGTAATTGTCCCCGCCCGTAATCTTCACGCCGTTGCGGGCGTATAATAGAGGGTTTTGAGTGGAGTCCGGGGAGGTGCCTGAAGAGATGGACTTTAAGTTGGTGAGTGCGTATGTGCCGCGCGGCGACCAGGCGCAGGCGATTGCGGCGCTCGTGCGCGGCGTGGGCGACGGCGAGGCGCACCAGGTTCTGCTGGGCGTCACCGGTTCGGGCAAAACCTACACCATGGCCAAGGTCATCGAGCAGGTC
>JACQTG010000219.1 GCA_016210895.1 Acidobacteriota bacterium | reverse complement strand
TAGAACAGGTGCTTCAGGCCGATGTCCATCTCTCACCTCTCAGCACGGGTACGGCGAGCCAGCTCGGTCAGCTCGGCGCGGAGGCCCTCCAACCGGTAGCGTTGCAAGAAAAGCAGGCCGGCAAAGGTCAGCAGGGCAGCGAAGGCCCACACGACGCCCAGCCACATGCGCGAGTCCAGGCCCGAGCCTTCGCCGCCGGCGATGACCGGCTCGGGATGCTGGGTGCGCCACCAGCGGTTGGCCATGTACACGATGATCACGCCCACGAAATCCAGGATGCCCACCACAGCGGCCAAGCGGGCGCGGCGGTTGGACTCCACGACATAGAGCCGCAGCATCAGGTAGGCGACATTGATGAGAAAGAGAACCAGGGTTGAGGTCAGGCGGGCGTCCCAGGTCCACCAGATGCCCCAGACGGGCTTGGCCCAGAGCGGACCCGAGATCAGCACGCCAGCACAGAAAACCACGCCCACCTCGGCGGCCGAAACCGCCGCCCAATCCCAGCGCAGGTTGCGCGTGGCCAGGTAGGCCAGGCTGGCCACAAACACCACGGAGAAAGCCAGGAAGGAGATGAAGGCCGAGGGCAGGTGCAGGTAGAAAATGCGCTGGATGGTGCCCATGGTGCGCTCGGTGGGGGCGACGAGGAAGGCGTAGTGCCAGGCGCTCACCACCAGCAGCAGGCTGGCAGCGACCAGAACGACCGACAAGCGGTGGTGGCTGGAGTTTGTCACCCGATCCCTCACTCCTCGACCACGTAGTCAAACAGGAGCCAGCACAGCAGGGTAAAGATAATGTCGAATCCGGTCAACAGGCGGAGCCACAGGCCGGCCTCGCTCATGGGGCGGCCTTCGAGTAGGACGACCGTGGATTCGATGGCGGCAATCAGCACCGGCACCGTGAGCGGCAGCAAGAGCAGAGGCAGCATCAGCTCCTGCATGCGGGTATGGGCGCTCACGGCGGAAAAGATGGTTCCGAGCGACACCAGCCCCCAGGTGCCGAGCAGCAGGATGAGCAGCAGCCAGCCCGGCCGCGCCCACAGCGTCAGGTCAAAGAAAACTCCGAAAGGGAAGAGCAGCACGAGCTCGGCGAACAGGGTGAGGGTCAGGTTGCTCAAGAGCTTGCCCAGGTAGAGGCCGCCCAGGTCGGCGGGGATCAGCCGCAGCCCTTGCAGGCACTGGTTGGCGGTCTCGCGGGCGAAGGCCCGGTTGAGCCCCAAGACCGCGGAGAAAAGGAACGCCAGCCAGAGCAGCCCGCCAGCGATCTTGCGAGCCTCGGCGGCGGTGGGCTCGAAGGCGAACGTGAAGGCCACCGAGACCGTGAAGCCGAAGAGCAGGATGGCGGTCGAGACCTCTTTGGTGCGGCGCTCGGCGGTGAGGTCTTTGCGAAAGAGAGCGAAGGCAACGCGCCAGGTGTCCATGGGTCAGGCAGGGCTCCCCTGCAGCCGGGCCTGCATCTCCTGCTGGCGCTCGGGGGCGTTGGGGCCGTCGAAAACCAGCCGGCCATTCTCGAGCAGGACCACCCGGGTGGCCGGCTTCAGGCTCTCGCGCAGGTCGTGGGAGCTCAGGATGACGGTGCGGCCCTGGCGGTGGCACTGGGCCAGCCAGGCGTGCATGCGGTCGCGGGTGGGGGCGTCGAGCCCGGTAGCGGGCTCGTCGAGCAGCAGCAGGTCCGGTCGGTGCAGCCAGGCGCGGGCCAGCGCCAACCGTTGCTTGAGGCCGCGGGAAAGATGGCGGGTCAGGCTGGCGGTGCGGTGTTCCAGGCCCATTTCGGCGAGCACTTCGGCGACGCGCTCCCGGGCGCCCGCCAGGGCGTAGAGACGGGCGTAGAAGAGAAGGTTTTCCTCGACCGTGAGCTCATCGTAGAGGAAGCTCTCGTGGCCCACGAAACCGAGACGGCGGCGGAAGGCGGGGCCGAGCCTGTCTGCCGGTCGCCCGTCATAGAGCAGCTCTCCTTCGGAAGGTTGCAGCAGGAGGGCCAGCACTTGCAGCAGCGTGGTCTTGCCGGCGCCGTTGCGGCCCAGCACCACGACGAATTCCCCTGGCTCGACGGCGAGCTCGAGGCGGTCGAGAGCAGTGAAGCGGTCGAAATGCTTGCTCAGTTGACGCAGGAGAATGCGCGGGCTATGGGGTGGAGCGGCGGGGCTCGGGGGTGGGCTCATGGGTTGCGCCGGGAACCGATTCGAGCGAGCTCAAGTAATACAGACCCAGCAAGAGAACGAACAGCGACAGACCCACAATATACCACTGGGCCCGGTTCACCGGGTGGGGAACGATAGTAACCGTGCTTTCGCCTTCGGAGGCGGCCGGGGTCTCGGGCTCGGGCGCCGCCGCTAGGGCTGCCGGGTCCACTTCCAGGTGGAGTTTCAACTCACCCGGTCCCCGCGTCTCTATCGCATAAACGCGCACCTGGGGGGCTTGGGTCTGGATGATTTCCTTCAGGCCAGCGCCCTGGACGCGCACGCCTTCCTTGGGCACGGCCAGGTGGCGGCGCGAGGTGGCGAGCGAAAGCGGCAGGCGCAGATCGAGTGTGT
>JACQTG010000004.1 GCA_016210895.1 Acidobacteriota bacterium | reverse complement strand
GATGAGCGCGTGGTGGCGTGGGAGACAGTGGCGCGCGCGGACATCCCGGAAGGCCTACTGCTCGAGTTCGAGCGCAGCGCCCGCGCTGTCCAACCCGGCGACGTAGCCTCGCTCATCTACACCTCGGGCACGACTGGCATGCCCAAAGGCGTGCTTCTGACGCAACACAACTTCGCCTCCAACGTCAACGGCTGTATCGCGCGCCAGGGGTACGGTCCGCCCGACGTGGCCCTGTCCATGCTCCCGCTCTGCCATATCTACGAGCGCACGAATGCCTACAGCTACTTGGCCTACGGGGTCTCCATCGCTTATGCCGAGAGCATCGATAGGGTCCCCGACAACCTGGTCGAAGTCCGCCCGACGCTGATGGCCACGGTGCCGCGCTTCTTCGAAAAGTTCTACGCTCGACTACAGGAGACCTTGGGCCGACAGTCAGAGCGAAAACAGAAAATCTTCCACTGGGGCGTAGCGGTCGGCCGCGAAACCTTGCCCTATCGCCTGGCGAGAAAGCGCCTCCCCCTGGGTTTGCTGTGGCGGCATTGGCTCGCCGACCTACTTGTCTACCGCAAGTTGCGCGCCCGCATGGGCAGTCGTCTCCGCCGGCTGATTTCCGGCGGAGCCCCGCTGTCGCGCGATCTGAACGAATTTTTCCAGGCACTCAACGTGCCCATCTTCGAAGGCTACGGGTTGACGGAAACCTCGCCTGTCATCGCCGTCAACGCTCCCGGGATGGCCAAGATCGGCACGGTGGGGAAGCCCCTTCTGGAGGTCGAGGTCAGAATCGCCGCCGACGGCGAAATCCTCACGCGTGGGCCGCACGTGATGAAGGGCTACTACAAGGACGAGAGGGGAACGCGCGAAGCAATCGTAGACGGGTGGTTCTATACCGGTGACGTCGGCTATCTCGATGACGACGGCTATCTGGTCATCACCGACCGCAAGCGCGACATCATCAAGACCGCCGGCGGCAAGATGATCGCCCCGCAGCCGATCGAGAACCGCTTGAAGGCGAGCCTGTTCATCCAGAACGCCATTGTCCTCGGGGACAAGAGGAAGTTTGCTGTTGCCTTGCTCGTGCCCAACCTGGCCTCGCTCGAACAGTATGCCCGCGCGCAGGGCATCAACTCGCCCGGCCCCGAGGCGTTGCTGAAGCACCCCGCTGTGCGCCAACGTCTGCAAGAGGAAGTGGACAAGGTCAACGCCGAGCTGGCGCAATTCGAGCGCATCAAGCGCTTCGCCCTCCTGCCGCGCGATTTCAACTTCAGCGATGGTGAGCTCACCTTCACGCAGAAAGTCCGTCGGCGTACCGTGGAAGAACGCTTCCGCGCGGAAATCGAACAGCTCTACGAGGAAGAGCCCCGCCCAGCCGCCTGAGTTGCACCCCACCCGCCGCCGACGTAGAATGGCAGTCGAGCAAAGCCATGAACACAGATGACGGATTGGTAATCGCGGGGCGGCGGTTTCGCTCCCGGCTCATCATCGGCACCGGCAAGTACCGCTCGCTGCCGGAAATGGTGCGGGCGCACGAGGCCTGCGGAGCCGAGATGGTGACGGTGGCCGTGCGCCGGGTGAACCTCACCGACCGCACGAAAGAGTCGCTGCTCGACTATATCGATCGGAAGAAGTTTTTCATCCTCCCCAACACCGCCGGCTGCTACACCGCCGACGAGGCCATCCGCACGGCGCGCCTGGCGCGCGAAGTGGGCCTGTCGAACTGGGTCAAGCTCGAAGTCATCGGCGACGAGCAGACGCTTTTCCCCGACACCGAGCAGTTGCTCGCGGCCACGCGGGTGCTGGTTCAGGAAGGCTTTGTCGTCCTGCCCTACACGAACGATGATTTGATCGTCGCCCGCAGGCTGATTGACGCCGGCGCCGCCGCCGTCATGCCCCTGGCCGCGCCCATCGGCTCCGGAATGGGGGTGCAGAACCAGGCCAACCTGCGCATCCTGCGCGAGCGCATCACCGAAGTTCCGCTTATCGTGGATGCCGGGGTCGGGACCGCCTCGGATGCCGTCATTGCGATGGAGCTAGGCGCCGACGGCGTGCTGATGAACACCGCCGTGGCCCAGGCGCAGGACCCGGTGCTGATGGCCGAGGCCATGCGCCACGCCATCGAAGCCGGTCGCAAAGCCTATCTCGCCGGCCGCATCCCCAAGAAGCTCTACGCCTCGGCCTCCAGCCCGCTCGAAGGCGTCGTCCGCTAGCTGGGAGACGCACAACCAGATTCCTCGCTTGGCTCGGAATGACAGACGAGCATTCCTTCAGGATCCGCCAAGGTTCAAGGCTTTTTGTTGGTAGGATTCGTTATAGGCGACTCAGCTTCCGGGTTTTGGGGCAGGCTGTAGACCTTTTCGCCGGGCCGTGCCATCTTCAACTCTTCCCGCGCGACGCGCTCGAGCGCCCGCGGGTCGCTGCGCAGCACTTTGATCTCTTCCTCCAGGCGCTGGTTTTCTTCCTGCAGGCTTTGAATCTCCTGCCGCAGCCTCTCGTACTCGCGCTGCTGCTGCCGCAGAGCCAGATAGCCGTGCTCGCCGAAGATGGTGTGGACCACAAGCGCGAGGAGTCCTAGTGCCAGCGCCGCCAGCAGCAGGCGTTGCCCCCTCGTAGCCGGCTTGGGCAGAATCGGGCTCATCCGAAAATGAACCGTTTGGCGGACTCCACCAGCGCGTCGAGTTCGCCCGGCGAGCGCGCCTCGCAGTAGCAGCGCACCACGGGCTCGGTTCCCGACTTACGCAGCAGGACCCAGGAGCCGTCCTCGAGAATCAGCTTCAGCCCGTCCACGCGCTTGATCTCCGCCACTTTTTTCCCGTTGAAGCGTGAGGGGTCGGTCTTGAGCTGTTCGAGCAGGCGTCGCTCGGTCTCGGGTTCAAGTCGCAGGTTGAGTCGAACAGGATAGTACGCCCCCACTTTGGCAAACAGCCGCTCGAGCTGCTCGCGCAGAGAGGCGCCGCGGCTAGCGATCATCTCCGCCACGAGCAAGCAGGCCAGGATGCCGTCCTTTTCCGGGACATGCCCCTGGATGCTCAAGCCGGCGCTCTCCTCGCCGCCGATGATGATCTTGTCCGCCTTGATCAGCTCACCGATGTACTTGAACCCCACCGGCGTCTCATGCACCGGCAGGTGATGGAACCGGGCCACGGCATCAATCAGGTGTGTGGTCGCCACGCTGCGCGCCGCCCCGCCCGTCCACCCACGCGACTCCACCAGATAGTCGAGCAGCAGCGCCAGGACGTGATTCGGCGACACCAGGCTGCCATCGCGGTCCAGGATGCCAAACCGGTCGGCGTCGCCGTCGGTGGCGAGCACGACCTGGGCCTCCTGGTCGCGCAGCGCTTCCCGGGCATCGGCCAGATTCTCCTCGTCGGGTTCGGGGGCGTGGCCACCGAAGAGCACGTCGCGGTAGTCGTGCACCGTCCACACGTTCACGCCGTGCTCACGCAACAGTCCATCCACGTAGCCGCGACCCGTCCCGTAGAGCGGGTCAAAGACGATTTTCAGTCCGGCGCGACGAATCTCATCGAGCTTCACTTTATGGGCCAGCATTTCCAGGTAGGCCGGCCGCGGGTCGATCACCTCTTCGGCCGCCCGTCCGCGCGCCCTCGCCGGCCGCTTCCGCCGCGCCAATTGCACGACCAGCGCCTCGATGTGCCGCGTCACCTCGGGCAGGGCCGGCGCGCCGTCCGGGGTGGAAAACTTCAGCCCGTTGTACGCGGCCGGGTTGTGGCTGGCGGTGAAGTTGATCCCGCCGTCCGTCTTCCGGCGAAGAATCTCAGAGGCAATAGTCGGTGTCGGCGTGGGCTCGGTACAGAGACAACTCGTGATGCCTGAGCCCGTGAGCACGTCCACCGCGGCGCGCGCAAAGTCTTCTGAGAGGAAGCGTGTGTCATAGCCAACAATCAGCCGGGGATGTTTCCGGTTCTGCGAGCGAACATACGCGGCGACCGCAGCCACGGCCAGGCGGACGGTGTCGAAGGTGAAATCTTCCGCGATGATTCCGCGCCAACCAGAGGTGCCGAAGTGAATTGCGGGCTTGTGGAGCATTCACGCGTATTGTATCGTGTAGCCAGAAGACCAGCAATGCGGCTACAGGCGCGGAAAGTGAGTATCCGATGACGGACAAGGTGGTCGTGCTCGTCACCTGTGGCAACGCCGACGAGGCTTCGCGGATTGCGCGCACGCTCGTCGACCAGCGGCTGGCGGCCTGTGTCAACATTTCCACTCCCGTGCGCTCCATCTACCGCTGGCAGGGCAAGTTGGCTGACGAACAGGAGGTGCTGCTGGTCGTCAAGACGGCCCGGCCACTCTTCGACCGTGTGCGCCGCGCGGTCGAAAAGCTGCACAGCTACCAGGTTCCGGAGGTGGTCTGCCTCCCCATCATTGACGGCGCGCCCAACTACCTGAACTGGCTTTCCACTTCGGTCAAGCGCGAGGCGGGAGCACCGCTGGTGACGCGGCGCAAGGGGAAACTCCGCGTGCGATGAGCGACCCAGTACAGAATTCGACCATCGAAGCCGCAACGCCGCCCGCCGAGGCACAGCTCGCCCCGCTCGAGATTCTGCGCACGCCGAACTTGCGCTGGTATCACCTCGAAGACCCTGCGTCGCCCTTGCTCGACCAACTCGCCCAGGTCCTCCAGTTCCATGAACTCGAGGTGGAAGACTGCCGGCACCGCGGCCAGCGGGCCAAGATGGAGGAGTACGAGAACCACGTGTTCGTGGTCGCCACCACGCTCCACTTTGTGCCGGAAACCTGCGGCGTCTGGTTCGGTGAGCTGCACGTGTTTGTGGGCCCGGACTTTGTCGTCTCCGTACACGTCGGGCCGACGCGCTCGGTGAGTGAGATACTGCCGCGCATCAAGGCCAATCCCAAGCTGCAGCGCCCGGACAAGGTCCTCCACGCCCTGCTCGACAACATCATTGACCGCTACCCGCCCGTGCTCGACACCATCGGCGACCGCATCGACGAGCTTGAAGACGAAGTCTGGGCCGACCCCACACCCAAGTGCCTCTCGGATATCTTTTCCCTCAAACGCGGGCTGATCGAGTTTCGTCGCGCCGTCGCCTCCATGCGGGAGATGGTGAACGGATTCTTGCGCCTGCGGCCTCCCTATCTGCGCGCCGACATGGCCGCCTACTGGCGCGACCTCTACGACCACCTGATGCGCGCGGTCGAGCTGATGGATACCTATCGTGACCTTCTGACCGGTGTGCTCGAAGTTCACCTCTCGGCCACCGCCAACCGCACCAACAATGTCATGAAAGCCCTCACCATCTTCGCCACCATCAGTATGCCGCTGCTGGTCGTCTCCGGCTTTTACGGGATGAATTTCCCCAACCTTCCCCTCCTCAGCCATCCGCTGGGCGCCGCCGTGGCGAGCGCGGCGATGGTTCTTCTTTCCGGTGGCTTGCTCCTCTACTTCCGCCGACGCGGCTGGCTCTAGGTAAAAACACCCCTGGCTCTTAGCCTTTCTCGGATTGCTCCAGGGCAACCTGAAGAGGGAGCTAAGCGTGGGCCAGGGCCTGGTCGAGGTCGGCGATCAGGTCCTCAACGTCCTCAATCCCGACCGAAATGCGCACCAGGCCATCGGTGATGCCAATCTTCTGGCGTTCCACAGCGGGGACGGAGGCGTGCGTCATTGTCGCCGGATGAGAAATCAAGGTTTCGACTCCGCCCAGACTCTCCCCGAGCGAGCAGACACGGACCTGCTTGAGCATGCGCTCAGCCGCCGCCCGCGAGCCCAATTCAAAGCTCAGCATGGCACCGAAACCCCGCATCTGCTTGCGCGCTAGCCCGTGCTGCGGATGCGAGGGCAAACCCGGGTAGTAGACGTGCTTCACGCTAGAATGGTCGGAAAGAAACTTTGCCACCGCCATGCCGTTCTGGTCGTGCTGTTTCATCCGCACCGCTAGCGTTTTTACGCCGCGCAGCACGAGCCAGCAGTCAAACGGGGAAAGCACGGCTCCGCCGGATTTCTGGATGAAGTAGAGCCGCTCGGCCAGCTCCGCCTTGGTGGTGATAGCCACACCGCCCAGGGAATCGCTGTGGCCGTTCAAGAATTTCGTTGTCGAATGGACAACGATGTCGGCGCCGTAGTCAAACGGCCGCTGCAAGTAGGGGCTCATAAAGGTGTTGTCGACAACCAGCAGCAGTTTGTGCGCGCGCGCAATCTCCGCCATCGCCGCCAGGTCAGCAACCGCCATCGTCGGATTGGTGGGGGTTTCGACATAGAGCATCCGCGTGTTCTTCTCGAGCGCCTGCTCGACCGCCTGAGACGAAGTCGTGTCCACGAAGCTGAAGCACAAGCCAAAGCGGCTGAGGATTTGCGTGAACAGCCGGTAGACGCCGCCATAGACGGCGTGCGAGCAGATGACATGGTCGCCGGCGTTCAGCAAGGTTAGGACGGCGTTGATGGCCGCCATCCCGGAGGCAAAGGCACAAGCGTGCGTCCCTCCTTCGAGGCACGCCAGGTTGCGTTCGAGCGCCGTCCGGGTCGGGTTCTGCGCCCGGGCGTACTCATAGCCTTTGTGTTTGCCCAGTTCTTCCTGCACGTAGGTTGAAGTCTGATAGATGGGCACAATGATGGCGCCTGTCGTCGGGTCAGGCTCCTGGCCCACGTGGATGGCATCGGTAGCAAATCCCATACTCAACTCCTCAGCCGCAGTGGGTTGATTTCGCCGGCCGGCCTGCTAGAATGCGGCTGGTAGGCTAGCACGGCGGCCAATTGCTTCCAAGCGATTGGATGACTCTGGTCTGGGTTGCGCCGCTGTGGCCGATCGGGGAGACAGGATGCGTTCACTCGCCGCTCTCTGCCGGATGCTCGCGCTGAGCGTCGCCCTCCTCGCGCTCACCCCGCCTGCCTACGGGCAGAAAAACAGCGACATCGAAAACATCGGCCGGCGCGATATCAACAAAGGTTCCTGGAATCTCTATTCGCTCGAGCGGGAGATTACCCTCGGCCGGGAGCTTGCCACCGATGTCGAACGCACAAGCCGCTTGCTGACCGACCAGCAGGTGGTCGTCTACGTCGAGGAGTTGACCCTGCGGCTGGTACGGAGCTCTGACGCGCACGTCCCCTTCACCCTACGCGTGATTGATTCTGATGAAGTCAATGCGATGGCTTTGCCCGGTGGGTATCTCTACGTCAACACCGGGCTGCTGCTGGCCGCGCAGACCGAAGCCGAGCTAGCTGGCGTGCTTGCGCACGAGATTGCCCACGTAACCGCGCGCCATTTCGTCGAACAGGCTTCCAAGGCCACGATTCTGAACTGGCTGACACTGCCGCTCATTTTCGTCGGCGGGCCGGCCGCTTATGCGGCCCAGCAGGCCTTGGGGCTGGCCGTGCCGCTCGCCTTCTTGAAATTCTCGCGCAATGCTGAGCGCGAAGCCGACTTCCTGGGTCTCCAGTACAGCTACAAGGCTGGCTACGATCCGGTGGCGATGATTGACTTGCTGGAACGCCTCAAGGAAGATCGGGGCAAGGTGCCCGGCATTTTTTCCTCCCACCCGATGACGCGGGACCGCATCGAACGAGCCGAGAGAACGATTGGCGAAATTTTGCCGCCGCGCGAGGAATATGCGGTGACGACCTCGGCCTTTGAGCGCGTGCAGGCGCGCCTCCGCGAGCTGCGCGGCTGGGAGGCTATTTATGAGATCCCCGACACACCTGCGCTGGTTCTCCGCCGGCGCACCGAAACCAATTACTGAGAGGGGTCGAATGCCGCGCCGACTCTTCCTCCTGGGCATCCTGAGCGGGCTGTTGCTCTGGCCAGCGCTGCTTGCAGCCGATGAGGACGTGCTCGTGCCGCTCGAAGTGAAGGTTCTGGCGGCGGCCGACGACACGCCCATCGGCAACGCCAGTGTCTACGTCCGCTTCAAAGAAGGCCGCTGGCTCCTCAAAGACAAGAAGCGTAACTGGCACGTCAAGACCAATCACGAAGGCATGGCCCGTTTGCCTGGTGTCCCGCCGGGCAAGGTGTTGATTCAGGTGGTCGCGGAAGGCTGGAAGACGTACGGCAAGTACTACGAAATCAGCGAGGAAAACCCCGAGCAGAAGATGCAAGTGATTGAAATCAAGCTTGATCGGCCGCGCCGCTGGTACTAGCCCGCAGTTTTTTCGCTGGCAACTTGCTTGCCAAAATCGCCCCACTGACGCCCTCAAAAGAGAAATCTTCGCCTCTCTTACGCTCCGTTGCTCCATTGTTGTGCAGACTGAGAAAACCATCGGCTGCATCGTTGCTTAGGCCGAAGCGGACGGCGCTTTTCCACAAACTTTTCAACATTCTTGTTGAAAAACCCGCGGGCAGCGACGTCCTAGTGAGCGCGTAGGGGTCGTACGACGTCAACGCCTAGCGGGAAAATGCGTCGCGGAGAGTTTCTTCACTCGTAAAGCGGATGATCCGGTCGTATTCATCGCCCAGGAGTGCCTTCAGCCGGTCGCAATTCATCACGTAGCTGCCCGTAAAGTAGGGAAGAGACTTCGGGGGAACGCCGGAAAGACCGCTCCACCAAAGAAGCCGGAAGAGGGACTGCACGAAACCGTAGGACGGAAGCCGAAGCATCCGGGCCTGCGCGATAGCTGCGCACTCCGGATTGGAGAGCGGCTGGCCCTTTCCCTGGACGTTGAGCACTTCGAGTTTCCCCGGTTCGTAGTGTTCGCAGATCCAGTGCAACAGCCGCGCCACATCATCGACGTGAACGAACTGGAACAGCCCATCGTAGCGCTGCCCTCGCGGAAGAATCACTGGTAAGCGCCAGCCGAGCCGACTCACCCAGCGCGCCAAGCGGCCGTTGCCGCTGGGCTGGCCACGGAAGGCACGAAGGATGAAGTTATCCATTGCCTTGCCCAGGAAGATGTGTGCACGCAGGACGTAGACGGCGCAGCCGCGCAGCCGCCCGTGGGAGGCCCGGCAGAGCCAATCGGTCTCGCGCTTGTGGACGGCGTAGGGCAGGGTGTGGCCTTCGAGCGGCGCATCCTCGCGCACCGCCCGGGAGAGATTCGACCCGTACGCCGTGACACTCGAGAGGTAGATGAAGAGCTCGACCTGCAACTTCTTCTGATTTGCCCGCTGGATGGTCTCGAGCACGTGGCGCGTGCCCTGAACGTTGATCTCCCACTGCCG
>JACQTG010000218.1 GCA_016210895.1 Acidobacteriota bacterium | reverse complement strand
GGGTAGTTGTGCCCGTGAACACCGGCGTAGCCCGCCCCCACGGGCACACCGGCCAGAGGAACGCCATCAAACAGTAGTTGGATCGCCAGTGTGTCTCCGACGCGCAGCCGACAAGGGCTTTGGAGCGGAACCATCTCCAGGTGGAACCCTGCCGGCTGGCGAAAGCTCTCATCCCGGGGCTCGCCGACGCAGAGCACGAGCTTGGCCAGTTTCCGATATCTCTCCCGCCCGGGTGATTCCGACTCGCCGCGCTCGCGCCGGGCAGCCAGGTCTTGCTCCAGGCCTTCCGCGCTCTAGTAGCCGTTGAAGTCCTCCGGCGGCATCACCAGCAGACGAGGGCGTGTGGCGGCGGCCACTAGGTAGTGTCCGCTCGAACTCACTTCAATGTCAGCGACGAGCGAGTCGCCTTCCACCCGGTAGTCCCGCACGAGCGTCCGCTTGCTGGTTTGGACGAAAAAGTCAGCGATGCGATCAGGAGTTGGGGCCGACTCGGGCTGGGGAAAATCTTCGCTGGTGTTGAGCGCCACGCGCACGCGGCTCTGCGGCGCGACAAAAAACGCCTCCGGCACGAGCCAGGTGTCGTGCGCGGAGAGCGCAAGCGTCCCCAGGGCAATCCCCCCAGCGAGCCAACGCAGGTGTCTCCTCATAGAGCAACCTCCTAGGAAAAGGCCTGGTGCAGGATAGAGGCGATACGAACCGCGGTCTTGCCGTCCCAGAGGCGAGGGACGCGTCCCCCTGAGCGGCGGCGGTTGAAAACCGCCAGGCCGGCGCGCCAGATACGTTCCGGGTCGGTGCCCACGAGCCGGTTTGTTCCCTGGCTAACCGTGATGGGCCGCTCGGTGTTCTCGCGCAGCGTCAGACAGGGAATGCCGAGAACGGTTGTCTCCTCCTGGACGCCGCCGGAGTCGGTGAGCACGAGTCGCGCCTGACTCATCAGGTGCAGAAACTCGAGATAGCCGAGCGGCGGAATTGCGCGCAGGCCTTGTGCCCGCAGCAGCCGGTCGAGGCCCGTGGCACCGGCCTGCCTGCGCGTGCGCGGATGGATGGGAAAAATCACTGGGCAGCGTGCCGCCAGCCGCGTCACCGCACCCAGGATTCGCCGGAACACGCGGTGATCGTCGACGTTTGACGGCCGGTGGAGCGTGAGCACGGCATAGTCCACCGGGCGCCCCCGGTCATCCGCAGCCAGGCCGAGCGTGCGCAGGACGCCCGAGCGCCGCGCGCGCGGCAGAAAGCGCCGCAGTGCATCCACCATGATGTTTCCCACCAGATGAATCTTCCGCGACGGAACGCCTTCGCGCCGCAGGTTGCGTACGGCGCTGGGTTCGGTGGCAAAGAGAAACTCGGCCATCGCGTCCGTCAGGAGGCGATTGATCTCTTCCGGCATCGTGCGGTCGAAGCTGCGCAGGCCGGCTTCGACATGAGCGACCGGGATGCCGAGTTTCGCCGCAGTGAGGGCACAGGCCAGGGTGGAGTTGACGTCACCTACCACTACAACTACGTCCGGCCGGAATTTCATCACCACCGGCTCAAACCGCTTCATCACCTCCGCCGTCTGCGCGGCGTGGCTCGCCGAGCCCACCTGCAAGTTGAGCTGCGGACGCGGAATCTGGAGGTCGCGGAAGAAGAAGGCTGAAAGGGCAGCGGCGTAATGCTGACCCGTGTGTACGAGCAGCGTTCGGATGTCACGATACGGTCGGAAGGCATCGAGCAGCGGAGCAATCTTGACGAAGTTGGGCCGCGCGCCGCCTACCACGATGGCCCGCATTATTCTTTCCTGCCGAGTTCAGAGAGTCCTGTGCTCAAGGGCATGGTCATTATAATAGACTAACGCCTCCGGGCCGCCAGCGGGGGCGGGGCGCGGGGTATGTGCGGAATCACGGGCATCTACGACTACGGCAGCGAGTCACCTCGACCTGATCCCGGCCTGCTCACCGCGATGCGCGAAAGCCTCCATCATCGCGGCCCCGACGACGAAGGATTCTATTTCTCCCCCGATGGCCGCCTGGGGTTGGGCTTCCGCCGGCTCGCCATCATTGACCTCTCGCCGGCGGGCAACCAGCCGATGAGCACGCCGGACGGCCGCTACTGGATTATCTTCAACGGGGAGATTTACAACTACCGCGAGCTGCGGCCGGAGCTCGAGGCCCGCGGCTGCCGCTTCCGCTCCCAGAGTGACACCGAGGTCCTGCTCTACCTCTACCAGGAATACGGCCCGGCCATGCTCGCGCGCCTGTGCGGCATGTTCGCCTTCGCCATCTGGGATGCGCAGAGCGAGCGGCTGTGGCTGGCGCGCGACCGCATCGGCATCAAGCCCCTCTACTACACCTTTGCCAACGGCCGGTTCCTGTTCGCCTCGGAAATCAAGGCGCTGCTGAAGCATCCCGACGTCCGGCCCCGACTCGACGAGGAGGCGCTCTACCACTACCTGACGTTTCTCACCACGCCGGCGCCGCACACCCTCTTTGCCGGCATCTACAAGCTCCCCCCGGGCCATACCCTAAGCGTGGACCGTCAAGGCCACGCCAAGCTGGAAGAGTACTGGGACGTCTTCCAACCCGCGCCGGCGGCGCGGGGCGAATCCGAGGTATCGGAGCGGATTCTGGAGTTGCTGCGCGAGTCGGTAAAGTTGCGGATGGTCAGCGACGTCCCCTTCGGTGTCTTTCTCTCAGGCGGGATTGATTCCAGTACGAACGTGGCCTTGATGGCCGAGCTGATGGACCGCCCGGTGGAGACGTTCTCCATCGGCTACCACAACCAGCCCGCCTACAACGAGTTTGAGTATGCGCGCCGCGTGGCTCAGCTCTTCGGCACTAACCACCACGAAATCATCATCGGGGAGAAGGACTTCCTCGACTTCCTGCCCCAGCTCATCCATCACCAGGATGAGCCCATCGCCGACCCGGTCTGCGTCCCCGTCTACTTCGTCGCCAAGCTGGCCAAGGACAACGGCGTCACCGTCTGCCAGGTGGGCGAAGGCAGCGACGAGCTCTTCGCCTACCCGCAGTGGATTACCATTCTGCGCCTTCACCAGCTCAGCCGGTTCTATCGTCTCTGGCCGCGCCCCTTGCGGCGGCTGGCGCTCAGCGCCGTCGGCTGGGTCGAGCCCCACCACCAAGCCTACGAATTCCTCCGGCGCGCCTACGAAGACCAGGTTATTTTCTGGGGCGGTGCCGAAGCCTATGGCGAGCGGCTGAAGCGTGATTTGCTGTCAGCCGATTTTCGTCGCCGTCATCCGAACCTGTCTTCCTACGCCGTGATTGAGCCCTTCTACCGCCGGTTTCTCGAGCGCTCGCCCCACCGCGACTTTTTCAACTTCATGAGCTACCTCGACCTGCACCTGCGCCTGCCGGAACTCTTGCTAATGCGCGTGGACAAGATGACCATGGCCTGTTCGGTCGAGGGCCGGGTGCCGTTTCTCGATCACCGCTTGGTGGAATTCGCCTTATCGCTGCCGCAGGCGGCCAAGATCGGAACCGGCGAGGCAAAATACATCCTGAAGAAGACCGTGCGGCGGATCCTGCCCGAGGACATTGTGTATCGGCGCAAGGTGGGCTTCAGCGTGCCCTTGCGGCAATGGTTTCAGCACTCCCTGGGGCGGTATACCGAGGGAAAGCTGAATGGCTTCCTCCGCCGTGTGCCCTACTTCGACGCGCGCGGCGTGGAAGCGCTGCTGCGCTCGCGCCGGGCCTCGCGCAGCTGGTTTCTGCTCAACTTCGTGCTCTGGCACGAGCGCTGGATCGAAGGCCGCGACCCCCTGGGCCGGTAAACTGTTCTCGCCAGCCAGGCCTTGCCCTACCCGCGTCTGGAATTCTTTTCCTCGAGAGCACTCTCGATCCACTGGCTGAGCTGTTCGCTGCGGGCTTCCCAGGTGTGCCCACGCACGGACTGCTGGCGACGCCGCGCAGCCTGGGGATGGGATTCCGCCAGGGCCGCCTCGATCTGGGCGATGAACTCGTCGTAGCTGTGCGCGATGCGCAGGACGTCAGCCATCGGCTCGTACTCGGGCAATGGCATGATGACTACCGGCTTTCCCGAGGCCAGGTATTCTCGCACTTTGATGGCACTGCCGTAGGCCACGAACGGGTTGTGCGTGTCCCATGGCAGCACGCACACGTCGAAGGCACCGGCGTAGCGCGGCATCTCGGCGTAGGGCCGCGGTGGCAGGACGCGCACGTTGGGCAGTTGCTCGATGGTGAGC
>JACQTG010000027.1 GCA_016210895.1 Acidobacteriota bacterium | reverse complement strand
TTCGAGAAGTATTGTGGCGCCCGGCTCACCACCCATGCCTTCCGCATCGGCGGCCTCCAGTACGACACCTACGACGGCTTTGAAAACGACATCAAAACCTTCTGCCGAGACTTTCTGAAGCGCGTGGATGAGTACGAAGAGCTGCTCACGACCAACCGAATCTGGCTTGAGCGGACAAAGAACGTCGGCATCCTGACCCCCGAGCAAGCCATTGACCTCGGAGTTACCGGGCCGGTCCTGCGCGGCTCAGGGGTGAAATGGGACATCCGCAAGGCCTTCCCCTACGCCGCCTACGACCAGTTTGAGTTCGAGATTCCCACCGGCCCGAATGGCGATACGTTCGACCGCTACATGGTGCGGATGCAGGAGATGCGGCAGTCGCACCGCATCATCCTGCAAGCCGTTGACTCCATCCCCAGCGGGCCCATCTTGGCGCGCGTGGGCAAGGTCATCAAGCCCCCGCCCGGTGAGGTCTACCATTCGATTGAGGCGCCCAAGGGCGAGTTGGGCTACTACATCGTGAGCGACGGCACCATCCAGCCCTACCGCTTGCGCATCCGCCCGCCTTCGTTTGTCAACCTGCAGGCCTTTGACACCATGGTCCGCGGCCATCTGGTGGCTGACGTGGTAGCGATTATCGGTACGATTGACATCGTCTTGGGGGAAGTGGACCGCTGAGTAAGCCGATGACCATCTTGGCCCGCGTCGAGACTGCGCTGAGGATATGGCCCAACTAGTCGATAGCCTCCAGCCCTTTCTCTTGCCTACCCTCCGCGTTGTCATTGCCTTCCTCCTTCTCTCGTTGATTGCGGCGGCGATGATCTGGATTGAGCGCAAGGTGCTGGCGCACTTGCAGGTCCGCCTCGGCCCCATGCGCGTGGGACCGCACGGCCTGCTGCAACCTATCGCCGACGCCCTCAAGCTCCTACTCAAGGAAGACATCGTGCCTGCCGAGGCCGACCGGTTTATTTTTCTCTACGCGCCCGTCATCAGCGTCATCGCCGCCTTCACCGCCTTCTCCTTGATTCCCTTCGCGCCCAACTTCATCGTTACCGACGTCAACGTCGGCATTCTGTTTCTCATCGGCATCTCCTCGCTCGGCATTTTTGGGATCATCCTGGGGGGCTGGGCCTCGAACAGCCACTACCCGCTCCTGGGCGCGCTGCGCTCGACCGCGCAACTCGTGAGCTACGAGGTGGCGCTGGGCTTTTCCATCGTGAGCGCGCTGTTGCTCGCGGGCACGCTCAGCCTGCGCGGCATCGTCGAAAAACAGGCGGAGATGGGCATTTGGTTTGTCTTTCTCCAGCCCATTGCCTTCTTCATCCTGTTTGTCGCCTCGCTCGCAGAGACCAACCGCAACCCGTTCGACCTCCCGGAAGCTGAATCCGAGCTCGTTGCCGGCTTCCACACTGAGTACAGCGGGTTCCGCTTTGCCCTCTTCTTCATGGCCGAATACACGGCCATGGTGCTGGTCAGCGCCATCGCCACCACACTCTTCCTGGGTGGCTGGCTGCGGCCGTTCGCCAGCCTCCACGTCTATGTGGGGAGCGTGGACTTGCTTGACTGTTTCCCCATTCTTGTTTTCGGGGCCGGCACGGTTTGGTTCGTCAAGGAATTCTTTCGCACCGATTCTCCCACGCATCGGTTCGCCCTGCTCGTGTTCGCCACGGTCGCGGCCGGCCTGACCGCCGCTATGTTCATCCCCGGCCTGCTCGAAGCCGTCCAGGGCACATTCTGGTTCCTGGCCAAGGTGTTTGCGTTCCTGTTCGGGTTCATCTGGTTTCGCGGCACGTTTCCGCGCTACCGGTTCGACCAGTTGATGCGTCTGGGCTGGCACTTCATGATTCCGGTGGCCATCATCAATGTCATCTCCTGCGGGTTTGGCCTGGTCCTCTGGCAGCGTTTCGGCTGGAACCTGGTGGCCGCGCTGTGGGTGGGAAACCTGGCCACCTTGCTGGTGGCCTTGCTCCTGGCTGGACGTCGGAGCGTGGCCGCGGTGAGCTGAGACATGACCTTCTATCAGGCAACTTTCTACTTCTTCGCGGCCGTAGCGGTGGTGTCCGCGATTCTGGTCATCACGCGGCGCAACCCCGTGCACAGCGCCATCTTCCTGATCGTGACGCTGCTTTCGGTGGCCGGGCTCTACTTGCAGCTGCGAGCAGAGTTTCTGGCCGCGGTGCAGATCATTCTCTACATCGGTGGCGTGATGGTGTTGTTTCTCTTTGTCATTCTGCTGGTGAAGCTGGATGTAGCTGTGCAGCAGCGCCCCTTCAACCGCCAGTGGGGGATTGCTGGCTTGGCCGCGCTCGTGCTGCTGGGCGAGCTCGGCGCCACTTTCTATCTCGGCCGCGAAGGCTTTTGGCTGCCGCCGGCGCCGCTCTCGGCCTCGGTGTTCGAGGCAAACACGGAAACCATCGGCGAGGCCCTCTTTCAGGACTATTTGCTGCCGTTTGAAATCGCCTCCTTGTTGTTGTTGGTGGCGATGATCGGGGCGGTGATTATGGCCAAGCGGAGATAGCGCGTGGTTCCGACCAGCCACTATCTGTTCTTGTCAGCGGCGCTGTTCACCATTGGCGTCATCGGCGTGCTCACGCGGCGCAACATCATCATCGTCCTGATGTCGATCGAGTTGATTCTGAACGCGGTCAACGTCAACCTGATCGCCTTTGCCCGCCACCTGGGCTCGGTCGAAGGGCACGTGTTTGCCATCTTTGTCATTACCGACGCCGCGGCCGAAGCCGCGATTGGCCTGGGCATCCTGATCGCATTCTTCCGCAACCGGGAAACCGTGAATGCAGACGAAATTGACCTGTTGAAATGGTGAGCCGCTAGCGATGCGGGGAAGCTTCTTCGAGTGGGTCTGGCTGGTGCCGCTGCTGCCGCTGACGAGCGCGGCGGTGATGTTGTTGGTCGGGCGCCACCTGCGGCGCGCAGTCATCAGTTGGCTTTGCTGCGGCACCGTCGGGCTTTCCTTCCTCCTCTCGCTTGCCATTTTCCGTCAGCTCAGCGCTGTGCCTGCGGCAGCCCGCGTCTATGAAAAAACCCTGTTCACCTGGCTACCGCTGGGCCTGCTTCAGGCCGGTGGCGGCTTGGCGGACTTGCGCGTCGAGTGGGGCTACCTGATTGACCCCCTGTCGGCGGTGATGATCCTGGTCGTGAGCGGAGTCGGCTTCCTGATTCACGTCTATTCGGTTGGTTATATGGCGCACGAAGGCGGCTACTACCGCTACTTCGGTTACCTGAACCTGTTCATGTTCATGATGCTGACCTTGGTGCTGGCCAACAATTTCCTGGTGTTGTTTGTGGGCTGGGAGGGTGTGGGGCTCTGCTCCTATCTGCTCATCGGCTTCTGGTTTTTGAAGAAGACTGCTGCAGATGCAGGGAAGAAGGCCTTTATCGTGAACCGCGTCGGCGATGCCGGCTTCCTGGTCGGTATCTTTCTCATTGCCACGACGTTTGGCACCGTGAACTTCACCCGCATCAACGCCACCCTGGCTGGGGGCTCCTTCAGCGTCGGCGATGCCGTCATTACGGCTATCACCCTGCTCCTGTTTATGGGCGCGACCGGAAAATCGGCGCAGATTCCGCTCTATGTCTGGCTGCCGGATGCAATGGAAGGCCCTACGCCCGTCAGCGCGCTGATCCACGCGGCGACGATGGTGACCGCCGGCGTCTATATGGTGTCGCGCGCCAACGCCCTCTACCAGCTCGCGCCCACCACGCTCGAGGTCGTAGCTCTGGTCGGCGGGCTGACCGCCGTCTATGCCGCCTCCATGGGCCTGGTGCAGAACGACATCAAGCGCGTGCTCGCCTACTCGACCATCAGCCAGCTCGGCTACATGTTCCTCGCCTGCGGGATGGGCGCCTTCGCCGCCGGGATCTTCCACCTCTCCACGCACGCCTACTTCAAGGCGCTGCTTTTCCTCGCCGCTGGTAGCGTGATGCACGCCCTGAGCAATGAAACCGACATCCGCAAGATGGGCGGCCTCTGGAACCGCATCCCCGTCACCGCCCGCACCTTCGTCATCGGCGGGGTGGCCATCGCTGGCATCTTTCCCCTGGCCGGCTTTTTCAGCAAAGACGAGATTCTCTGGAAGACGTTCTCCAATCCCGCCTATCCCGTGGGGCCGCGGTCTCTCCTGTGGGGCGTTGGAGTGGTAACTGCGGTGATGACCGCGTTCTACATCTTTCGCTTGGTCTTCCTGACCTTCTTCGGAAAGTCGCGCGTGCCGCACGAGGTCGAGCATCACATCCACGAGTCACCCCGCATAATGACCATCCCGCTCGTCTTGCTCGCCCTCCTGTCGATTGTTGGCGGTTGGGTGGGCTGGCCGGCTGCGGTCGGCGGCGAGAATCGCTTTGAACATTTCCTGGCACCGGTGTTTACCTCCGGCGTCGCGCTGCACACGGCGGAAGCAGCCGAGCACAGCTATGGTCTCGAGCGCGTGCTGATGGTTGTGTCTCTCGTGGCGGGTTTCCTGGGCATCTGGATTGCTTACCAGTTCTACTTGAAGCATCCGGAGCTGGCCGAGCAGATGGCTTTCCGCTTTCCGCGACTCTACAAGACTCTCTTCAACAAATACTACGTCGACGAACTCTACAGCACCGTATTTGTCGAAGGGCCGGTGCTGGGCAAGGCGATGGGCACCAGCCTAGCCCGCTTTGACCTGAAGGTGATAGACGGCATCGGCGTGGACGGCACGGGTTGGTTCGCTCGCTTCACCTCGCGCCTCTCCATCTGGTGGGACACCTGGATCGTGGACGGCGCAGTGCGCGCGCTGGGTTTTACCATCTGGGTATTGAGCTGGCCCGTGCGCATCGTGCAGACGGGTTTCGTGCAGGGTTACTTGCTCTTGATGGCCACGGGCGTCGTGGCCTTCCTCTTGTACTACGTGGCTCGCTATCTCCGCTAGAGGGGTGAGACTTCGGCAATGGAATTCTCTCCAGCAACGATCCTGAACTGGATCCTGTTGATTCCGCTGTTCGGCGCCATCGTGGCGCTGTTCATTCCTGGCGAGGCGAAGAACGCCCACCGCTGGTGGGGCAATCTCATCATGTTCGCCAGCTTCGCTGCCTCGCTTCCGCTCGCGTGGTGGTTTGACAAGAGTCAGGCCGGATTTCAGTTCACCTTCAAGCGGCCCTGGATCCCTACCTTCAACGTCGACTACCACCTCGGCATCGACGGCATCAGCTTCCTGCTGATTATGCTGACCACGGTGCTCGGGTTCATCGCCGTCCTCTCCTCGTGGTCGTTCATTCAGGAGCGGGTGAAAGAGTACTACATCATGTTCATGATCCTGCAGACGGGGATGCTGGGCGTCTTTATGTCGCTCGACTTTGTGCTCTTCTACGTCTTCTGGGAAGTGATGCTGGTGCCGATGTACTTCATCATCGGCGTCTGGGGGCACGAGCGGAAGCTCTACGCGGCTATCAAGTTCTTCCTCTTCACCCTGCTCGGTTCGGTGCTGCTCCTGCTGGGCATCCTGGCGCTCTGGTACTACAACGGGAATGTCCTCGGCAACCCGCAAACCTTCGACGTAACCAAGCTGATGCAGATGGACCTGCCGCTGGAGTGGCAAGCGTGGATCTTCTGGGCGTTCTTTGTTGCTTTTGCCATCAAGGTGCCCATGGTGCCCTTCCACACC
>JACQTG010000026.1 GCA_016210895.1 Acidobacteriota bacterium | reverse complement strand
GGGTGGAGCGCAAGCCGGCCAGCATCGGCGTGCACTACCGCCGGGCACGGCCCGCCGTGGTGCATCGAGCGCGCCGCCTGATCGAGCAGGAGTGGCGCCGCGCCGGCCGGGCGGTCCGCTTCCAGCAGGGCAAGAAAATCTGGGAGTTCCTACCGCCTGGAGAAGCCAGCAAGGCCACTGGAGCCCGCTACCTGCTCGCCCGGTGGCGCCGCGGCAACACGCGACCCACGCTGGCCTTCTTTCTCGGAGATGACGAGGCGGATGAACAGGTCTTTCGCCGGCTCCGCGGCTCCCTCCTCTCCATCGCCGTCGGCCGCAGCCACACCCAGGCAGACTACCGCCTGCCGAACCCGGCGGCCGTGGGGCGGTTTCTCCACCGCTTGGCGGAGGCGCTCCGATGCGCGTAGCCAAGAATCCCTTCACCTTCATGACCGCGGGCTACCTGACCCGCATCTGCGCCCAACGCGCCCACACCCTGGGCCAACTCCTGGAGGGGCTGCGCACCACGAGCGAAGCCGCCATCTTCAACCACACCTTCCAAGTGCTCGAGCACTTCCACTTCCTGCGCCAGGGATTCGCCAACGACTGGTCGCAGTGGGCGCTGGCCGCCTGCAACGAGCCGCAACTGGCCGAGCAGTTCGCCTCGCTCGACCTCCACCAGTATGAGACCGTTGCCGCCATTCGCGCTGACCTGGTGGGCGTGCTCGAGCGCTTTCTGAAAGCGAAACCGGAGTTGGCCAACCGCCCTGCCTTCGAGCCCTTCTTTTTCTGCGAGGCGCACACCATCGCTGTCCCCAGCGGCCAGGAAGCGCACTCGCTGGAGGAGTTCTACGAGATTCTGCGCACGCTCAGCATCCACAGCCTGCACTACCACTTCATCGCTGCCCGCGTCCGGCCGCCGGTGCAGTTCCTGAACGACTTTTCCTTCTGGTTCACCACTTCGCTCGATCTGCTCGAGCTGGCCCAGCGTGTGGAACGGATTGACATCTACACCAACACCCTCGACGGCGTGCGTGCCCTCATCTTGAAGGAAACCCAACCGTACCTGAGTCCCTGATGTCGACAAATCCCGCTGCTGCCGCCAAGCCGATTTCCCTCGATGACTACCGGCCCGTGGTGGGCGCGAGCGAGATTCTCGACCTGCGGGTGCTGGCCGGGCAGCTCGCCGGCCGTCGGATCAAGATGGTGAACTCCACCTCGGTGGGCGGTGGGGTAGCAGAGATTCTGAACCGCTCCGTGCCCCTGCTCCAGGAGCTGGGCCTCGAGACCCGCTGGGAAGTGATCAAGGGTGGCGATGATTTCTTCGCCGTCACCAAAGGCTTCCACAACGCCCTGCACGGCGCCCCCTACGAAGTCCGGCCGCAGGATTTCGACATCTTCCGGTCCTACACCGAGCAGAGCCTGGCCACGATGCAGTTTGAGGAAGACTTCATCGTCATCCACGACCCGCAGCCCGCCGGGCTGATCGAGGCGCGCGCGCGCAGCCACGGCGCCTGGATCTGGCGCTGCCACATCGACGTCTCCCAGCCCAATCCCACCGTGTGGGAGTTTCTGCACCAGTACGTGCGCCGCTACGACGCCACCATCTTCTCTTCCGCCAGCTTCACCCGCGGGCTCGAAATCCCCCAGTACCGCTTCTACCCCAGCATTGATCCGCTGTCGGAGAAGAACCGCGAGCTGGAGCCGGAGTTCATCCGCGAGACGCTCGAGCGATTCCACATCGATCCCAAGCTGCCCCTCCTCACCCAGGTTTCCCGCTTCGACCGGCTGAAAGATCCGCTCGGGGTGATTGAAGCCTACCGGCTCGTGCGTCGCTACCTTCCCTGCCAGCTCGTGCTGGCCGGCGGCGGCGCCAGCGACGACCCGGAAGGCGGGCAGGTGCTGGCCGAGGCGCGCCAGGCAGCGGCGGGTGACTCCAACATCCATATCCTCGAACTGCCGCCCTGGAGCGCGCTCGAGATCAACGCTCTCCAGCGTGCTTCCACCATCGTCATCCAGAAGTCCATCCGCGAAGGCTTCGGCCTCACCGTGGCCGAAGCCCTGTGGAAGAAGAAGCCGGTGGTGGCGAGCGCCGTGGGCGGCATCCCGGCGCAGGTGATTCACAAGATTACCGGGATGCTGGCGCACTCGATCGAAGGAACCGCCTATCAGATTCGCTACCTGCTCTCGAACCCCGCCTTCGCCCAGCAGTTGGCCGAGAACGGCCGCGAGCACGTGCGCGCGAACTATCTGATTACGAGCAACCTGAAGCGCTGGCTCTTTCTCTGCCTTCTGCTTGCCCGCCGCTAACCTCGGCCTACGGTGCGCTGTAGCGGCGAGGAAGGCCGCCGGCTGCAGGCGACGCTGCCACCAGACGCAGGCTTCCTCGCCGGCCGGAACAAACCGACGACGAAGGCACCGACTGCGCTCAGCGACCAAGACTCCAGGGCCTTCGTCGCCGCTACCCCGCCACCCCACCGCCAGTGCGCCGCGACCTGGGGAAACCGTTTGCTGTGTCCCCCCATCTAAGTGTAAAGGCGGAGACAGGAGGTAGCCATGAACACGCAGAGTCTGTTGTCGAAGCTCGCAGTGTTGTGCGCTATTTCGCTGCTGTTTGCGGTTGCCCCAGCGTGGGCCGATCACGACGACGATGACGACAGGGACGAAGACGTGGTCTTGCGCTATGACGATGACGACGATGACGCGTACGTAAACCACGTCAATAATTGGGATCACCGTAGATACCGAAAGTTCCGCCAACACTCCAGGTTTGCTCACCACCACCATCCTGGTTTCCGCCGTCATCCTGTCTTTGGCTATCATCCGGGGTTGGGCCACGGCCGCGGACACCGGCACCACCATCGTCATCACCGCGGCTCCATTCACATTGGGGTGGGAGTGGTCATCCCCTTCTAGGCGGGATTGCTCCCAAGGAGCACATGCGGACAGGGTCGGACCTACGCCTGGCCTGCTTCCTCATGGGTGCTCAGGTTGGGGCAGCGCTTAACGCTTGACCCTGGCCTCTTCGGCCCGGCGTGACCTCGCCTCCCTACCGAGCGTTCCCCAGGCGCAGAATCTCCTTGAATTCGACCGCGGTCAGCGGCGAAACCGCAATCGGCCGGAAAAACCTGAAGAGTTTCATCCTCTTAAGTACGCGATTTTTCTTCAGCTCGGCCAGCGGCACCGGCCGCGGCAGCTTCTCCACCCCGCGCACGTCCACCACTAAGGTCTTGTCTTTCTTCTCGGGGTTCTGGTAGGGCGCGCTCACGGCTTCGAGCACGCAGCAGACGCTCTTTTCCGGGGCGGTGTGATAGCCCAAGATACGGTCGCCTTTGCGGATCTGGGCGATGTAGCGCTGGGCCGCGGCGCCGTGCACGCCGTCCCAGACCTCGCACGACTTGCGAAACAGTTGATCGTAGTGGTAGCTCCCTGGGTCGCTCAGAAACAACCAATGGTTCACCATACCCCCGCCCCCATGCGACAGGCGGGAGTTAGGTTTGCCCAACCGGGACGGCGTGTCAAGGTGGAAGAAAACCGATAGCTCAGCGGTCTGTTTCGTTTTCTGTCCACTGGTCGCCGCTCGCTGGTCGGCATTCGTAGCGGAGACAGGCCTCCCGGCCGCAGCTATTCATACCGAAGGCAGGCGATGGGGTCGAGGCCGGCGGCGCGGTTGGCGGGATAGATGCCGAAAAACAACCCTACCCCCACGGACAACGCAAACCCGATGCTCACCCAGGCGGGCGAGACGCTGGCGGGCAGGTTCTCAAACAAGCGGCTGATGATCAGGCTCGTCAGCATCCCCAGCAGGATGCCCAGCACCCCGCCCAGGCTGGTCAGGGTGACGGCTTCGATCAGAAACTGCCGGCGGATGTCCCGCTGGCGCGCGCCCACAGCCTTGCGCACGCCGATTTCGGCCGTGCGTTCGGTGACGCTGACCAGCATGATGTTCATCACCCCGATGCCGCCGACCACGAGCGCGATGGAAGCAATGATGAAGGTGAGGATGACGATGGCACCGGTCAGCTCGTCCCAGAGCGCGGAGAGAAAATCCGGTGCCGTGACTTCGAAGTCATTGTCCGCGTCAGGGGGAACGCCCCGCCGTCGGCGCAACACAGAAGTGATCTCCTCTTCCGCCCGCTTGAGGTTAGCCGGGTCGTCGACGGCGACCGCAATCATCACTTCTTCGATTTCCGGCCAGAGCTTGTTGAAGGTCTTGTAGGGAATGACGACAAAATCGTCGATGCCGGGCCCGCCGAACAAGCCCTGGTGGCGTTCGAACACCCCCAGCACAAGAAATTCGAGCCCGTTCAGCCGCACCGTCTTCCCCACCGGATCCGCGCCCTCAAAGAGCGAGTTGGCGATTCCCAGACCCAGCACCGCCACCCGCGCGGCATGCTCGTTTTCGGCGTGGGTGAACATCCGGCCTTCTCGCACCGCCGCCACCGGAATGATCTGGATGAACTCGGGCTCGGCGCCGCGCACGAAGACGTTTTCGATGCTCTGGTTGCGGTAGCGGATTTCATTCGGCTGGCCGAAGAAGATGGCGCGGGTCAGAAAGGGCGTGGCCACCTCGACCATCGGGCACTGCTCCCGCAGCGCCACCACATCCGCGTAGGTCAGGTACTTGCGCTGGCGGATGTGTTCGGGCCACTCCTCCCACTGGAAGGCCGGGAAGCGGGTAACGAAAAAGACCTTAGCGCCGATCTCCTGCACCTTGTTGCCAATGTAGCTATTGAGCCCGTTGATCACCGCCGCCACCGTGATTACCGAGGTCACCCCGATGACCACGCCGAGCATGGTCAGCCCGGAGCGCAGCTTGTGGGTGCGAATGGTGGTCCACGCCGCGCGGAGGTTTTCCTGCAACTCCGTCCAAACCAATTTGACCAGCAACGCGATTCTCATTCCGCCCTCAAGGCCACGGCCGGGTCAAGCCGCGCCGCCTGCATGGCCGGATAGAGACCGAAGATGAGCGCAATCGCCGACGACAGCGCAAAACCCATGAACGCCACCCACAAGCGCACATCCGCCGGGAAAGGTGTGAAGGTGCGCAACACCACGGCCACCACGAAGCCCACCCCGACACCGATCACCCCGCCCACCAGACAGAGCGTGAGCGCCTCGAGCAGGAAGTGCTTCAGGATGTCGCGGCGGGTGGCGCCCACCGACCGGCGCAGCCCGATCTCTTTCGTGCGCTCGGTGACGCTGACCAACATGATGTTCATAATCACGATGCCGCCGACGAGCGAGGCAATCGAAGAGATCAGGACGAAGACGAGAAAGAAGACCGAGCTGATGCCCTCCCACAGCGCCAGGTAGGTCTCGGCGGTGGCCATGTAGAAATCGTCCGGCTCGTCGTAGTCGCGCTGCCGCTGCCCGCGCAGCAGGGTACGCACCTGCTCCTGCGCGCGCGCCAGGTCGGCCTCCGAGCGCACCTGCACCTTGAGGGTCAGGCTCACGCGGCTGCCGTAGAATTTCTGAAAGGTGCTGAGCGGGATGATGACGAAGGTGTCCTGCTCCTGGCCCAGGATGGAGCCGATGCGCTCGGCCACCCCGATGACGCGGAATTCCTCCCCGCCGATGCGCAGGTGCTGTTCGAGCGGGTCGCGGCTGGGGAAGAGCTCCTGCAGCACGTTGTCGCCCAGCACGCAGACGCGCGCCGCCTGCTCGTCTTCGCTCGGCGTGAAGCTGCGGCCAGCGACCAGGTCGAGCGAGCTGATGCTGGACACTTCCGGGCTTTCGCCGCGAATCTCCACATCCGCCAGGCTCTCCGTAGCCGAGCGCACACGACCCTTGGTGCGCGCCACCGCCCCTACCGCGCGGCAGAGGCTGCAACCGGCGGCCACCGCCTGCCACTCCTCCCGCACCAAGTCTTTGTTCCGCAGCGCCTTCACCAGCTCGTTGAAATTCGTCGTCGCGAGCGGCAGCTTCGAGACTTCGAAGACATCCGTGCCCAGGTTGGCGATCTTCTGCTTCACGTAGGTATTGGCGCCCTGGATGATCGTCATCACCAGGATGAGCGAGCTGACGCCGATGATCAGCCCGAGCAGGGTCAGCGCGGTGCGGAGCTTGCGCGCCGCGAGCGCCGCCAGCGCCTGCCCCACCGTGTCTCGCACATCCATCATCGCTCAGCTTCTCTCTGCGCTCTCTGTACCCTCTGTCTTCTCTGCGTTCTCTGCGCCTCTGCGGTGCAACTTCCTTTGCCTCCTTCTCTCTGCCGAACAATCCCCCAGGCAGGAACCTGGGGGCTCGATGCCCTGTTCTTCTGCCTTCTTGCGCGCCGCCTCTCGTGCCTTAGCTTCTTGGTGGCACCGGCCTCTGGCCGGTGGCCCCAGGTTCAGAGCACCTGCGGCTCGTTCGGACTCGTCAGCAGCAGCGTCACCGGGCCGTCGTTCACCAGCTCCACCGCCATCCGCGCCTGAAACACGCCGGTCTCGACCCGCACACCCAGCTCACGCAGCTTGGCGACGAAACGCTCGTAGAGCGCCCGTGCCGGCTCGGCCGCCGCGGCGCGGTCGAAGCTCGGCCGACGGCCTTTGCGGCAGTCGCCGTAGAGCGTAAACTGCGACACCGCCAGCACCACCCCGCCGACGT
>JACQTG010000223.1 GCA_016210895.1 Acidobacteriota bacterium | reverse complement strand
GCCAGGATGGCGATCAAGAGCACCGCGTGACGAAAATAGCGCCAGAGAAAGCCGGGCGTTACCAGCCCGACCAGGGAGAGGAAGAAGATCAGCACCGGAATTTCGAACAGTACGCCCAGCCATAACAGAATCACCAATGCGAGGCTCAAATATTCATTGATGCTGATCAAAGCCAAAGCGTGAAACTCTTGTATTCCCAATCCAATCAAAAACTTCAGGGTGATGGGCAACGCAATCCAATAGGCAAAGGCCACGCCCAAAGCGAACAATCCCGAGGCAAAGAACAGGAAAGGGAGGACAAAGCGCCGCTCGTGGCGATAGAGCCCCGGCGCCACGAACAGCCACAGTTGCAGGAAGACCACGGGCGAGGCCAGGACGAAACCCGCCAGCAACCCCACCTCCATATAGATTTTCAGCGGCGCCCCGGGGCTCGTAAACACCAGCCGGTCTTCCAGACCCAGTTGACGGAAGGTGTTAAGGACAGGGACTGTAATGTAATGAAAAATTTGGGGCGCTGCCGCCAGACCCACCCCGGCTCCAATCGCCACCGCGAGCAGGGAAATCAGCAGCCGGCGACGCAATTCCTCCAGATGGTCAAAAAAGCCCATGGAGGCCGATTCGTCGGCCGTGTCAGGGCTGGATGGTCTTTGCGGGTTCATCCGGGGCTGCAGGGGTCGAGCCTTCGCGCTCGAGCGACTGCATCTCGTTTTCGATGGTCGTGCGCAGTTCGTTCGAGGCACGGCGGAACTCAGCCAGGCCGCGCCCCAGGCTGCGGCCCAACTCGGGCAACTTGCGCGGACCAAAGAGGAGCAACGCCAGGAGAAGGACGAAGAGCAGTTCGGTGACGCCAATAGCCGGCATAGCGACTCTACCTGAAGCCATCATAGGGGCGCGCCGTCACGATTGTCAAGAAAGGCTGGAGCGCATTGGTCGCGCCCGCAGGCTATGCTATACTGGCAGCGCAGTGGGCGGGTCCATTCATCTAAGCCCGTGAGGAGAGTTATGCGCGGTAGCCAGCGCGGTGTGATACTCGCGGTCGTCGTGATTGCGCTTTCGGCGGCCCTGGGCGGAATCTACGGCGAGCGCGTCCAGGCCACCGTCACCGGCGACACTGACCTCCAGCAAAGTCTCGCCGCTTTCACGAAAGTCTACGCCATCGTGGAACAGAACTACGCCGATTCGATTGACCCCGAACGCACCATTTACCAGGGCGCCATCCCTGGCATGCTGCGCGTGCTCGACCCCCACTCGACCTTCTTCGACCCGCGCAGCTTTCGCCTGCTACGAGAGGACCAGCGAGGCCACTACTTCGGCGTGGGCATGCAGGTGGGGCCGCGCGACGGCCGCACCATCGTAATCGCGCCGTTCGTCGGCTCGCCCGCGTACCGGGCCGGGCTGCGCCCCGGGGACGTCATCGTCCAGGTGGACGACATGCCCACCCAAGGCTTGACCACGGCTGAGGTGGCCGACCGACTCAAAGGCCCGAAGGGAACGGTGGTGCGCGTCAAGGTGCTGCGGGAAGGCCACGACGAGCCGCTCGATTTCGTCATCACCCGCGATGAAATTCCCCGGACGAGCGTCGAGTACGTTTTCGAATTGCGCCCCGGCGTGGCCTACGTCAAGCTGCGCGACTTCAACGAAACCACCCAGGAAGAGTTGCAAAAGGCGCTGGGGCAGTTTGATCTGCGGCAGCTGAAGGGCCTGCTGTTTGACCTGCGCGGCAATCCCGGTGGCCTGCTTACCCAGGGTGTGGCTGTCGCCGACATGTTTCTGGCCAAGAACCAACTCATCGTCTCCCACCGTGGCCGCGCCCAGCGCGACCGCCGCTACTACGCCACCCGCGGCAACGATGGCGTGCAGTTCCCCTTGGTGGTTCTGCTCGACCGCTACAGCGCCAGCGCCTCGGAGATTGTCGCCGGAGCCATCCAGGACCACGACCGCGGCTTAATCGTGGGCGAAACCAGCTTCGGCAAGGCTCTCGTCCAGACCGTCTACCCGCTCAGCCAGGACACCGGCGTCGCCCTGACCACGGCGATGTACTACACACCCAGCGGGCGACTCATTCAGCGCGATTTCAAGGCGGTGTCGCTCTACAGCTACTACGTCGGCCGCAATCGGACGGAAAACAACAACCAAGGCCAAGTCTTCAAGACCGACAGCGGGCGCACGGTCTTCGGCGGCGGCGGTATCACGCCCGACGTCATCGTTCCCCACCCGCCGATGAACCGTTTCCAGGAACTCTTGCGGATGCGCGACGCCTTCTTCAACTTTGCCAAGCACTTCCTCGCCGACCGCGACACCGTGCCCCGCGACTTTGAGGTCACTGACTACGTGCTCAACCGCTTCCGCGCCTTCCTCGACCAGCAGCACATCCGCTTCACCGAGCCCGACATCCAGGAGAATCGCGACTGGATCGCGCGCCAGATCAAGAAGTACCTGTTCACCTCCGTCTTCGGCCTGCCCGACGGCTTCCGCGTGGAGCTGGAAGGCGACTACCAGGTGCAGAAGGCGCTCGAGCTACTCCCGCAGGCCGCCGACCTCGCCGCCACGGCCAGCCGGGTGATGGCCCGCCGCGAACGCTAGCCCGCCTGAGCGCTCGGCGTGCGGAGCGGATGGCGATAGAACCGCTTGACCGAGAATCCTGCCGCACCACCAAAGCGCTTTCCTGTTGGTCGCCGTGAGTCTCCGCCAACAGCCAACGATGTCTTCACTTTCTGCCCCTCTAACCGTCTGAGAACGGCAGCGGACTTGACCGTAGGCCAAAGCCCACTACAATGGGTTGCGTGGGCGGCTAGCTCAATTGGGAGAGCGCCGCGTTCGCAACGCGGAGGTTGCCGGTTCGAGCCCGGTGCCGTCCACCAACTCCCGCTTGCAGAACCACACCGTTCTCTTGGCCAATACCTACTCCCCGCGGCAAGGTTGTCCCGACCGGTCGGGATGGCGTCCACCAACTTCCTCCAGTCCGTCCCACTGGCAGCGGATTGCTACCCTAGGGAAGAAAAGAGCGTCTATTCAGAGGAGTTGTGTGCGTCGGGCTAGGTGACTCCCCACCGAGACAGGGGGAACCTCTTTGCGGACTCCCCGTATAAGAATAACGAGAGACGGCAGAACACCGGGGATATTGGCTTTCGGTAGGCAACGACGGTGTGCGTGCGTGCCCTGCTTCTGACGGGTTGGCTCGGCCTGGCCAGTGGTGTCCTCGCCGACAACTCCCCACCCGTGCTGGTTATCCCGCGGCTCTCGCAGCCGCCAGTGCTCGGGAATTTCCTGGATATGAACCCAGAGGACGGGCATGGCCTGGTGGCGGTTGAGGGATTCACGCAGCGCTTCCCGGAAGACGGCAAGCCGTCCGCCCAGCGCAGTATGGCCTACCTCGGCTACGATGATCGCAACCTTTACGTGGTCTTTGTGTGTTACGACACCGAGCCCCACGAGATTCGCGCTCGACTAGGCAAGCGGGAGGAGATTTTTGACGACGACCTGGTGGCCCTCATCCTGGACACGTTCAACGACCGTCGCCGCGGTTACCTCTTCGTCACCAATCCGCTTGGCATCCAGGCTGATTTCCTGGTCGCCGAGGGCCAGGACGACGACATCGCCTTCGACACCCTGTGGCACTCCCAGGGCAAGCTCACCCCTCAGGGTTACGTCGTCTTGTTCACCATCCCCTTCAAGAGCCTGCGCTTCTATCCTGCAGCCGGCCAGACCTGGGGCTTCGCCGTGGGCCGGGAAATCCCCCATCACAATGAGCAGAGCTGGTGGCCGCACATCAGTCCCAGCCGCGGCAGCACGCTGCCCCAAGTCGGGACACTCCAGGGCCTGGAAAATATCTCCCCCGGCCGCAACCTCCAGCTCATCCCCTATGGCTTCTTCCGCTCTTTCCGCGCACTCGACACCGTTAACTCGCCCCCCGGCTTTGTCCGCGACCGCGCCGACCCCGACCTCGGCCTGGACGCAAAAATGGTCTTCAAAGACAGCCTGGTGCTCGACCTGGCCCTCAACCCCGACTTCAGCCAGGTCGAATCCGATGAACCCCAGGTCACCGTCAACCAGCGCTTCGAGGTCTTTTTCCCCGAACGCCGTCCCTTCTTCATCGAGAACTCAACCTTCTTCAAGACCCCGCTCAATCTCGTGTTCACCCGGCGCATCGCCGACCCGCAGGTCGGCGTGCGGCTCACGGGTAAGCTCGGCCGCTACGCCCTGGCCGCCTTCTTGGCCGACGACGAAGCCCCAGGGAAGATCGTTTCCACAACCGACCCACTGTTCGACCGGCTGGTCGGCCAGCGCGCCTACTTCGGCATCGTGCGGGTGAATCGCGACCTCTTTGAGCAAGGCAGTGTCGGCTTCCTCGCCACCGCACGCGAGTTTGAGGGCAGCTTCAACCGTGTCTACGGCGCTGATTTCCGCCTGAAATTCACTCCGAACTGGGTTTTGGAAGCCCAAGCCGTGACCAG
>JACQTG010000226.1 GCA_016210895.1 Acidobacteriota bacterium | reverse complement strand
GCCCGGCGTCCTTGGTGGCCTGGCGCTGGCTGTCATTGAAGTAGGCGGGGACGGTGATGACCGCCTTCTCGATCTTCTCGCCCAGGTAGTCCTCGGCCGCCTGGCGGAGTTTTTGCAGGATGAAGGCAGAAATTTCGGGCGGGGAATACTGCTTGCCCATCACCTCGACGCGCGCGTCGGCGTTCGAGGCCCGAACCACCTTATAGGGCACCATCTTGATTTCCGTCTGGACTTCTTCGTGGCGCCGGCCCATAAAGCGCTTTATGGAGTAAACCGTGTTCTCGGGGTTCGTGACCGCCTGGCGCTTGGCCACCTGGCCCACCAGCCGCTCGCCGGATTTGGTGAAACCCACGACCGAGGGCGTAAGTCGGCTGCCCTCCTGGTTGGGAATGACTACCGGCTCGCCGGCCTGCATGACAGCCACCACCGAGTTGGTGGTTCCGAGGTCAATTCCGATTATCTTAGCCATAGGCGAATACCCCCTAACTTATTAATGTAGAAGTAGTTATTGCTCTCGTGCAGCCGCCGCATCTTAGCTGGTCTGTATTATAGGATGTGAGTATATCATTGTCAAGATGAAAGAGCTTTACAGAAACAAGGGAAACTCAGAGAATTACTCGTAACCGCACTCCTGAGCGGCGGCCACGACGAGCGATGAAGCGCAAAGATTTCAGCCCCTCCTATCTGGATAGGTTCGCGTCGGGCGAGCTTGAAAGACGCGTCGAGCGCGGGCTGGCGCTGCTGGCCGATTGCACCGTCTGCCCACGCGACTGCCACGTCAACCGGCTGCAAGACCGCTTCGCCGTCTGCAAGACCGGCCGCTACGCTGTCGTCAGCAGTTGCTTCCCGCACTTCGGCGAGGAAGACTGCCTGCGCGGGAGCCGCGGCTCGGGGACGATCTTCTTCTCCTGGTGCAACCTGCGCTGCGTCTTCTGCCAGAACTACGACATCAGCTGGGAGGGCGGCGGCCGCGCGGTGAAGCCCGAGGAACTGGCGGCGATGATGTTGGAGCTGCAGGCGCGCGGCTGCCACAACATCAACTTCGTGACGCCCGAGCACGTTGTCCCGCAGATTCTCGAGGCACTGCCCTACGCCATTCGCGGCGGGCTGCGCCTGCCGCTGGTCTACAACACCAGCGCCTACGACTCGCTCGACTCCATCGAATTGATGGACGGGATCGTCGACATCTACATGCCCGACTTCAAATTCTGGGATGCGGAGATGGCCCGGCACTACGCCAAGGCGCGCAACTATCCCGGGGCGGCCCGCCGCAGCATCAAAGCCATGCATCGCCAGGTCGGAGACTTGATTCTCGACGAGAAAGGACTGGCCCTGCGCGGCGTGCTTCTCCGCCATTTGGTGATGCCGGGCGGGATTGCCGGCACGCGCGAGATCATCGACTGGGTGGCCCGCGAGCTCGGCCCCAACACCTACGTCAACGTGATGGCGCAGTACTATCCCGCCGGCAAGGTCTCCAACACCCAATACGTCGAGATCAACCGCCGCATCACCCCGTCAGAGTTTGAGGAAGCATTGGCGGCGGCGCGCGCCGCCGGCCTCCATCGGCTCGACCCGCGCTTTCCCGCCCGCTACGGCCTGGAAGTCCTGGCCTAGCCCACAACCCCTGCTCCGGCGCGTGCTATACTGCGCGCGTCTCGCTGATTCGCGCTGAAGCCCCTCGATGAACAATTTCTTCGCCTACCGGAACGGAACGCTCCGCTGCGAAGGGGTGCCGCTGACACGCGTGGCGGCTCGTGTCTCGACCCCCACGTACGTCTACAGCCAGAGTGCCATCGAAGCCGCGCTCGACGGTTTCGCCCAGGTTTTTGCTGCTGTTCCCCACACGCTCTGCTACGCGGTCAAGGCCAACTCCAACCTGGCTCTGCTGCGGCTGATCGGCGCGCACGGCGCAGGCTTTGACATTGTCTCGGGCGGGGAACTCTTCCGCCTTCGGCGCGCCGGGCTCAGAGCGCGGCGCGTGGTGTTCTCCGGCGTGGGCAAAACAGTCGAGGAAGTCGACTTCGCCTTGCGCGCCGGAATCCTCTTCTTTCATCTCGAGTCAGCCGACGAGCTGGCGCTCATCGCCGAACGAGCCCGACATCTCCGGCAGCGGGCGCGGGTGGCCGTCCGCGTCAATCCGAACGTTGACCCAGCCACGCACCCGCACATCTCGACTGGTAGCCAGGAGCACAAGTTTGGCGTGCCCCTGGCCGAGACCGTAGCGGTGTGCCGGCGCGTGGCCGCGGAGCCGTGGCTCGAGTTCGTGGGCATCGGCTGCCACATCGGTTCGCAGATCACCCGGCTGGCCCCGGTGCGCCGGGCGCTCGCGCGGCTGCGGCAACTGACGGAAACGCTTCGCCGGCAAGGTCTGGCAGTGCGCTATCTCGACATCGGCGGTGGCGTTGGCATCCGCTACGACCGGGAGAAGATTTTTCCACTCAGCGCCTACGCGGCGGCGGTCAAGGCGGCGACGCGCGGGCTTGACTCTCATTTGATCCTCGAGCCCGGCCGCTCGATTGACGGCCCGGCTGGCCTGCTGCTGACGCGGGTGCTGGTGCGGAAGCGCGGCCGGCGGAAAACCTTCCTGGTGGTGGACGCCGGGATGAGCGACTTATTGCGGCCGGCGCTCTACGGCGCGCGCCATCGCATCCTGCCGGTCAGCCGCACCCAGGCCGCACGCGCAGAGAGGGTGGACGTGGTGGGGCCGCTCTGCGAAACCACCGACTGCTTCGCCCGCGACGTTCGCCTGCCCCGACTCCCGCGCGGCGCCCTCCTAGCCCTCTGCGACGTCGGCGCGTACGGTTTTTCCCTCGCCTCCAACTACAACTCGCGTCCCCGCCCGGCCGAAGTGCTCATTTCGCGTAACCGGATGCGGACGGTGCGCGAGCGGGAGCAGTGGGGAGACCTAGTGCGGCGGGAAGCGGCCACGGCCTAAGCCTTCGTTCAGCTCCCGAAGTGATCCCAACCGCGCGGAGCCAGGGGTTTTTTCCTTCCTTCCGCATCGACAAGAACGACTGCGCGCCCGCGCACGATGGTGCCAATGCGCTGCAGCGGTACACCTGCCAG
>JACQTG010000216.1 GCA_016210895.1 Acidobacteriota bacterium | reverse complement strand
TGGCCGATGGATTCGTGAATCTGAAGGGCGAGCTGCGAGCTGTCGAGAATAATGGTGCGGCGACCTTCCGGGCATTTCTCGGCCTTGTGCAAGGCCACGGCCTCTTCGGCCACGCGGCGCGCGTTCTCGACCAGTTGCAAGCGCTCGACGAGCTCATAGCCGGCCGAGGCAAACTGCCCGCCGAAGGAGTTGGGATAGGAGCGCTTCTGGATTTCGTTGTTGGCGAAGGAAGTCGCGGCGAAACCCGCCCCAGAAATCATTTTCGTCTGCTGAATCTCGCTGCCTTCGCTGCTGGCGAAAAATTGCTCCAGTCGCGCGAAGGTCATCCCGGTTTCGGCCAGGGTGACGCCGGAAACGCTGCGCATCTCCTTGTCGATGCCAAAGAGCAGGTTCATCTGCGTGTCGAGAGAGACGGCGAAGGGGTCGGTTTCGTAGGGCGTGCGCCAGACGGCGGTGATTGTCTTCTCCGGCACGAGGACGACGTCGTTTTTCTTCACCCGCGCGCTGGCGCGGGCGATAGCGACAGCTTCAGCCGCCGTGGCTTCGACGTGTTCGCGCGTCAGGCGGTCGGTGCTGGCAAAGCCCCAGGCGCCATCGGCGATGACGCGCACGCCCAAGCCGAGCGATTCGCCTTCGGCCACTGTGCCCACCTTACCGTTCTTGGTGGACAGGGCGCGGCTGCGAAGGTCGATGACGCGCACATCAGCGTAGCTGGCCCCGCGGACTTTGGCGGTGTCCAGCGCCCAGGCGGCCCACTCACGCATTCCTCGCCCTCCGGGAAAAGATTCTAAGAGGATTCCGCTCGAAACTCGATGGGGGTGGCTAGGTGCCTTCCGACCACGAGGCGAGGTAGCTTTCCTGCTCCGGGGTCAACTTGTCGATGGCCACGCCCATGGCTTCGAGCTTCAACCGCGCCACTTGCCGGTCAATCTCCTCCGGCACGGGATAGACCTTGCTCTCCAAGCGGGCGGCGTTCTTGACCAGGAATTCGACCGAGAGCGCCTGATTGGAAAAGCTCATATCCATCACCGCGGCCGGATGGCCCTCGGCGGCGGCCAGATTCACCAGACGGCCTTCGGCCAGCAGGTAGAGTTTGCGACCGTCGCGCAGCTTGTACTCCTCGACCGAGTCACGGGCCATATGCTTGCTGGCAGCGAGTTTCTCCAGCGCCGGAATGTCAATCTCGACGTTAAAGTGGCCGGAGTTGGCCAGGACAGCACCGTCCTTCATCCGCTCGAAATGCTCGGCGCGGAGGACACTCTTGTCGCCCGTGGCGGTGATGAAGACGTCGCCGACGCGCGCGGCTTCAGCCATCGGCAGCACCCGATAGCCGTCCATGATCGCTTCGAGCGCCCGCGTGGGATCGACTTCAGTGACGATGACGCTGGCCCCGAGCCCCCGGGCGCGCAGGGCGATGCCGCGACCGCACCAGCCATAGCCGGCTACGACCACATTGAGCCCGGCGAGGAGGAGGTTGGTGGCGCGCAGGATGCCATCCACGGTGGATTGACCGGTGCCATAGCGATTGTCGAAGAGGTGTTTGGTGTGGGCATCGTTGACGGAAATAATGGGATAGCGGAGAACGCCGTCGCGAGCCATGGCGCGCAGGCGGATGACGCCGGTGGTAGTTTCCTCCGTCCCGCCGATGACGTCCTTGATGACCTCGGTGCGCTGGCTGTGGGCGGTGTTGACCAGGTCGGCCCCGTCGTCCATCGTGATGTGCGGGCGCGTATCGAGCGCCGCGCCGATATGGGCGTAATAGGTGGCGTTGTCCTCTCCCTTGATGGCGTAGACGGGGATAGAGAAATCCCGAACGAGAGAGGCGGCGACTTCGTCCTGGGTGCTGAGCGGGTTGGAAGCGCACAGGGTAACCTCAGCGCCGGCATCGCGCAGGGTGATGGCCAGGTTGGCGGTCTCGCTGGTTACGTGCAGGCAAGCCGCTACACGAATGCCCTTGAACGGGCGCTCCTGGAGGAAGCGCTTGCGCACCAACTGCAGCACGGGCATCTGCTGATTCGCCCACTCGATGCGGAGGCGGCCGCGGTCAGCCAGAGCGATGTCCTTGACGTCAGAGCTTACCTTCGTAGTCATAAGACCTCGTACTGGAAGAATGATTCTAGCTGGTTTGTCCGGCGGCAGCCAGACAACTCAGGAACCTTTGGCTGCCACCACCTCGCCCAGGCCGGTCGCGCGGCGCAACTGGTCAGCTTTGTCGGTACGTTCCCAGGTGAACCCTGGTTCGAGGCGACCGAAGTGCCCGTAGGCAGCAGTGGCGCGATAGATGGGGCGGAGCAGGCCGAGCGATTCGATCATCCCCTTGGGAGTCAGGACAAAGTGGTTGCGGATCAGCTCAATGATCTGGCCTTCCGGCACGACGCCGGTGCCAAAGGTTTCGACCATGATGGCCACCGGATCCGCGACGCCGATGGCGTAGGCGAGCTGCACTTCGAGGCGTCGCGCCAGACCAGCAGCGACCAAGTTCTTGGCAATATAGCGGGCCGTATAGGAGGCCGAGCGGTCCACCTTGCTCGGGTCCTTGCCCGAAAACGAGCCGCCACCGTGGTGGCCGGCGCCGCCATAGGTGTCCATGATGATCTTGCGGCCG
>JACQTG010000217.1 GCA_016210895.1 Acidobacteriota bacterium | reverse complement strand
GGCTATCACACCCTGCTGGTGGACAAGGCGCGCTTTCCCCGGCACAAGACCTGCGCCAGTTGGATCAACCGGCTGGTGTTTGAGCGGTTTCCCTATCTTGAGCCGCACCGCCAGCAACTCGTGGACTCCGCCTTCTGGGGCGCCGCCTTCCTCGATTCCGGCCTCCAACGCGAAGCGCGCTGGCGTGAGCGAGAGCCTTCCGGCTACCTCTCCCTGCGCAGCCAGTTCGACGAGGGCCTAAAGAATATCGCGGTGGCGAGCGGCGTCGAGTTTCGCCCGGGCGTGGCTCTCGAGTCACTGGAGGTAGGAGAGGATCGGGTGACCGTGCGGCTCGGGAGTGGGGAAGAGCTTGCGGGGCGGGTGCTCATCGGGGCCGATGGGGCCAGTAGCCGCGTGGCCGTGCTGGCAGGCCTGCGGCGCGGCTGGGCGGCGAACGAGTACGTGGTGTGTGCCAACGAAGACCTGCCGCATTCGCCGGAGAGGATCACGCGCTTCTACGGCCCGCAGCCACCCCTGTTCCTGGCGCTCCAATACGACGGCCTGGCGGGTTATGGCTGGGTCTTTCCCAAGCGCGCGCATATCTGCGTCGGTATCGGCGGACGGCTGCGCCCGGACGAGTCGATCCGGGAGGTCTATCGAAATTTTTTCGTCGCGGCACAGCAGCGTGGCTACCTGCCGGAGGGATTGTCCCCGCAGGAGGTGCACTACGCGCCCGATCCGGCCGGTGCGGTCAACAAGGGCCGGCCGATTGTGCGCGGGCGGGTGGTATTGGTGGGCGATGCTGCCGGTTTTGTCTCCGGCTCGACGGGCGAGGGCATCTATCCGGCCATGGAGAGCGCCCGGCTGGCGGTGGAGTTAGCCGAGCGCGGCCTACGCGCGGGTGATGTAGCAGCTCACCTCGGGCAGTTCCAGACCGCTTGGCGGGAACGACTGGGGAGCTATCTGCGGGAGTTGCCCGGCGCTGAGCGCCGACAGCAGACGGTTGACCGCATCGGCTGGGTCTTTCGCTCGCGGCTGGCCTGCGCCGTGGCGGCCCGGGCATTTCTCTACGGTGAGCCGATCGGCTGGCGCACACTGAGCCGGGCGGTCTGGCATTGAGGGATCATAGGTGAGCTCATCCGGGCCGCCTGTGATTGAGCCTGCGGAATCGGGGCTAGGGTTTGGCCGCACGATTTGTCGGATGTGCAACCATTTCCTTCCATTCAGGAGGATTTGCCTTTCCCGTCCGTCTATGCTAGAAAACTAAATGAGAAACACACGCGGGCTTCGAGCCTAGGGAGAGTTGACAATGGCCTATGTGATTGCAGAGCCGTGCATCGGCACCAAAGATACGGCATGCGTGGACGTATGTCCGGTGGACTGCATCCACCCGCGCAAGGACGAGGCCGACTTTGAGAAGGTCCCGCATCTCTACATCAACCCGGACGAATGTATTGACTGCGGCGCCTGCGTGCCGGTCTGTCCGGTGACGGCGATTTTCGTGTTGGAAGACCTGCCGGAGAAATGGTCCAGCTTTACGCAGGTCAACGCGGACTATTTCAAGAAGCAGACCACCTAGGCGGGGCAGGCAGATTTCGGCGGCTCGGGTGCGCTATTCGGCGATGCCCAGCCGCCGTTTTGCTTCTTCGCTCATCCGGCTGGGCTCCCAGGGCGGGTCCCAGACGATCTCAACATTCGCTTCGGTTACGCCGGGGAGCTTTTTCAATTCCTCCCGCACGTTGTCGGAAATGAAGCCGTGGGCGGGGCAGCCCTGGGCGGTAAGGGTCATTTGCACGTTGACGACGTTGTCCTTGACCTCGAGGCCATAGATCAGCCCCAGATCCACGATGTTGATGGGGATCTCCGGGTCGTAGCAGTTGCGCAACGCCTCCCAGACGATTTCTTCGGTTACGGCCATCGGGTACCTCAGACTGTTGAGCTACTCCGGTATTGTAGCAGAAAGCCGCAGACACCGGAAAGAGGACGCAACCTGGAGGCGTGTGGGGATATCTGATAGAGTAGACGCGCAGGGCTTCACGATGGGCGTTACCACCTCCGTCGCGCCACGCCTGTTGGCTGTCGCCACGGCCAATCCGCCGCGCCGCTACACCCAAGAAGAGGTTCTTCAGCTCGGCGCCCACATACGCACCTACCAGAGCCGCCGTGTCCGCGACATTTTCATCAACAGCGACATTGACTACCGCTACCTCTACATCAACCCGGAAACGTTCGAGCCCAACGAAAATCCCGACCAGCTTCACCGCCGGTACCGCGAGGCTGCCGTGCAGATTGCCCGAGCTGCCGCGGAAAACTGCCTGGCGCAAGCGGGCCTGCGGGCGCAGGACGTGGATTGCATCCTGGTTTGCTCCTGCACGGGCTACTTGTGTCCTGATCTGGCCACGATACTGGTCAAGGAGATGGGCCTGGCCACGTCGGTGCAGCGCGGCGCGCTTCTCGGGCACGGCTGCGCCGGGGCACTGCCCACACTCCAGCGCGCCTACGACCACGCGTGCGCCTATCCGGAGCATCGCGTGCTGGCGATTGCCGTCGAAATCTGCTCGGCGGCCTACTTCGTGGACGATTCGCTCGAAACCGTAGTTGGTAACGCCATCTGTGCCGACGGGGCCGCCGCCTGCCTGCTGAGCGTCTCTGCCGACCACGGCCCGCGCCTGCGGGGATTTGCCACCGTGCTCGACCCAAGCTGCCAGAGCTCGGTCGGCTTCGAGCAGCGCGGTGGCAAGCTGCGCATCATTCTGGCGCCGACGATTCGCGATCTGGCTC